>JAUICO010000225.1 GCA_030427825.1 bacterium
ACGCCCCATAGATCGCCTCGACGCCGGTGGACTCGACGTTCACTGCGCACCGCGCCCCACCGCAGACCACGAGATTCAATGATGCACTTCGTCCGCCGTGCCATGACGCCCGCAGCCACGCTGCTGTGCCTGTTCGCATTCGCGTGTACCGATGACGTCGATGACACCGGCTCTGATGCCGGCAGCGACACCTCAGGGGACGTCACAGAGGACACCGCCGGCGACACCGGGTCGGACTCGGGTACAGACTCGGGTACAGACACCGACGACGCAGGCGCGGACACGGATGTCATCGATACAGACCCCGGATACTCGGGACCCTTCGAACCGACAGTCCTCGTCGATGAACTGGATGAACGTTGGAACGAGATTCTCCCCGGCGGGGACACGATCTGTTCACGCGGCTCAGAGTTTGCGTTTTACGTACGCCCCGGCACGGTCAACAAAGTCGTGGTTGAGTTTCAGGGCGGAGGCGCCTGCTGGGACGAGCTGACCTGCGGTCTGGCGGACGCCATCTTCAATCCCGACATCTCGTCGACGCGACGAGGCCTTGGCGACGCTGGAAGGCTGACCGGAATCTACGACCGGGACAACGCCGAGAATCCATTCCGTGACTGGCACCACGTCTACATTCCCTACTGCACCGGCGACATCCACTGGGGCAACGCGCAGCGCACCTACGACGAAGGCGGCTCCGGCGAAGTGACGATTAACCACTTCGGCGCAGTCAACGCGCAGGCCGCCCTTGACTGGACCTACGCAAACTTCGACGACCCGGACACGGTGTTTGTTACGGGCTGCAGCGCCGGCGCGTACGGCTCGCTGGGCTGGGCGCCGTACATCATGGAGCACTACACGGACGCAGAGATCTACCAGATGGGCGATTGCGGAGCCGGCATCATCACCGAAGACTTCTTCGAAGAGAGCTTCCCCGCCTGGAACGCTGTGGGCATTCTGCCGGACTGGATTCCCGCCCTTGATCCAAACACGGTGAGCTACCTCGATCTCTCAATTCCGGTACTCTACGGCGAGCTCGGCAAGTACTACCCGCAACACATCGTCTCGCAGTACAACACCATCGCCGACAACAACCAGACCTTCTACTTCGAGGCGATGGGCGGCAGCGGCGTTGACGCGTGGAGCGACGCAATGGTCGCCTCGATCGAAGAAGCGAGCAGTCTGGCAGACAACTTCTACGCCTTTATCGCCGCCGGCGATCAGCACTGCGTGATTCCCTATGAGGAGTTCTACAGCTTCGAGGCGGACGGAGTTCAGCTCGTTGATTGGGTGCGCGACCTGGTGAGCGGCGAAGAGATAGAATCGCGCTGGTGTGACACCTGCGTGAGCACGGGCGAAGGCGGAGACTGAGCGGAGCGGCCGCTGCTGCCCGGTACTCACCGGATCGCGGTGTGTGGTCCGACGCAGCGTACGGGCGGAATCCCGCTCGATCGCAACCTACAGGTCTGCCGAAGGCAGACCGGAACGTGACGTCCACACAGCTCTACCTTGTCTGGCGTGGACACGGGGCTCACCTGCATCGGAATGAGCCACGAGACTTTCAGTCTCCAGCGGTCTCACCAGCGAAGCCGTTGAGTTCGTCGACGGTTTCGAAGAGCACGCCGATGTCGTAGAAGTCGACAGCGATGAAGTTGGGCAGCTGTCCGG
>JAUICO010000150.1 GCA_030427825.1 bacterium
TATTCAGCAGGTGCCCGCTGTCCTCGAGGCGCTGCGCGATCAGCGGGTTTGCCCTGAAGACATGCATCCCCACATAGTCCGCTACGTCTGATGTGTACTTGCCGTAGCGATTGACCGGCGCCAACACCGGCAGACCGTATTTCAGGCCCGTCGCGAAGTCGTCCTGGCCGTGGCCTGGTGCGGTGTGCACACAACCGGTACCCTGCTCCAACGTCACGTAGTCCGCGGGCAGCAGCACCGACGCGCGATCGATGAATGGATGCCTGGCCTCAGGGCGCGGCACGTCCTCACCCGGTCGCCCGACCAGCTGATGCCCTTCAAAGTCGACAAGCACCGGCAGCTCTTCGAGGCCGCAGGCAGCAAACACGGACTCCTTCAGCCCCTCTGCAACGACAATGGCCTCCCCGTCGTTCAGCGCGAGCACCTGGTAGTTCAGGTCGGGGTTCAGAACGATCGCGACGTTCGACGGCAGGGTCCATGGAGTGGTCGTCCAGATAACGACACGCAGCGAGCGGCCTCCCAGGTGCTCGGCCATCCAGGCGGGCGGCTCCGGGAAATCAAACTTCACATACACGGACGGCGCGGTGTACGGCGCGTACTCCACTTCTGCCTCTGCGAGCGCAGTCACGGCAGCCCACGACCAGTGCACCGGCTTCAGGCCGCGGTACACGTAACCCTGCTCCATGAAGCGACCCAGCTCTCGCAGTGTGGTCGCCTCATAGGAGTAATCCATCGTGCGGTAGGGGCGCTCCCACTCCGCGAGTACCATCAGACGCTTGAACTGCTCGCGTTGAATCTCAACGAACTCGTCGGCGTATTTGCGGCACTCGCGACGAACCTCGACCGTGCTCATCTCACGCTTCTTCTTACCGAGCCTCTCATCGACCTTCTGCTCGATGGGAAGTCCGTGACAGTCCCAGCCCGGGATGTTCATCGCGCGCTGACCTCGAGTCCACCGGTACTTCACGCAAAAGTCCTTCAGAATCTTATTCAGCGCGTGTCCGTGGTGAATATTGCCGTTGGCGTAGGGCGGACCGTCATGAAAGACAAAGGGCCGCTCCTCGGACCTCGCATTCATCGCCCTGTGATAGAGATCAGCCGCGTCCCAACGGGCGATCGCGTCTCCCTCGCGGTTTGCGAGGTTCGCTCGCATCGCGAATTCCGTCTTCGGCAGACGAATCGTTTCCTTCCAATTGCGACCGTCACTCATCACAAAGCCCTGTAGTTGCAGCGGGCGCGGAAGCTAACAGGGGGCCGCGAGGTGTCAAGATGAGGTGGTGGGCGATCTGCGCGTGCGTGCTGTGCAGCGCCCGCCCTACTCGGACGGCATCGTGCGGACCGGGCGGAAACCGACCGCGGTGTCCTTGATATCCATCTCGAGGTTCTGCCGGCTCGAATAGCGCAGACGAGACGCGTCGCTACGCCAGGAACCGCCACGTACAATGCGGCGGGTCTCGCCCACCGAGGTCGGGCCGAGGGGGTCGATCGCAAGGGCGTCTTCGTATTCGAAGGCGCGATCCCAAACCCACTCGCTGACATTGCCGAGCATGTCGTAGAGCCCCAGCGGGTTCGCTTCGAGCTGCCCGACGGGCTGCGCGGTACAGCGGTATACAGGTTGGTCCCAGCCATCCGCGTCCAGCGCGTAGGACTCGACCCCGGTGCCGCAGGCCGCTGCAAAGTTGCCGAGGGCGGGACGACCCTGCTCTGTATCCGCAAGGCAGGTGCAGGGTGCGCCGGCGCGGTATTCGGCGTCCGACTCCATCACGTTTGCAGTGGTTCCCACGTACCACCCTTCATCGCTCAACTGCGGCGCGTCGCGCTCTCCGTTGACCGTCAGATTCCCGTCTCCCGTAGAGGTCTGCGTTGCACCGCGTGCTCGCGCGGCGAACTCCCACTCCGCCTCTGTCGGCAGGCGGAATCCCGTGCAGTCCTGACGAAGCGCGAACACCGCCGGCGTGTCGTTGCAGACGAAGTCGGAGGGACACTCCAGGTTTCCGGCACCGCTGGCGCATTCGAGAGAGATTCGTCCGCCAAGAGTGTCCGCGCACTCGCCCTCAAGGGTGTAGCACTCCTGCAGCCCGTAGGAAGCGGACATCAGGTTCAGAAACCGCAGCGTCTCCCAGAAGTTCATGGACTCCAGCGGGCAGCAATAGGGATCGCTGTCGGGACACTGCTCGCGGCAGAAGCTCAGGCGCGACGGTGTGTCTGCTGTCCCCATGACTTCCTGCCACAACGCTTCGGTGGCTTCGGTCGACATCATCTCGAAAGAACGGGTAATCCGAACCGTGTGCGGTGGGCTCTCGTTCTCAAGCGCAAGGGTGTCCCCCTCAGACGCACCGATCGTGTACTCGCCGGCCTCCACGAGAACGAAGCCTTCGTCCAGGCAGATGCCGAGGTCCGGGTCGCAGTAGTTCGTGCGACAGTCGCTGTCTTCGCCGCACAGGTCCCCCAGATCCTGGGGAGCCAGCGTGTAGTCGGTGTTGAAGAACGGCGTACATGAGCCGGCGGCGACCAGAACAAGGCCAATAGCCGCACACATCAGGGGGAGTTTTTGCTGCTTCATATCGCTTCCATGAGATTGCGGTGCCGACATAGCACAAAAGACACAACACCAGGAACGCCTCCGAAGCGACGCAGGTCCCAGCGTTGTCCCCACATGCTCAACGATGGAGAGCGCCGCTTTCCGCAGGGTTTCCAAAGGGACGACCGTCCCTTTGCCGGGCGCGTGAGGACAGCGTCGTCACTGCACCGCGTCTTGACACCCCACACCACGCTGGGCAACGTCCGCGCCCCTTTGATTCGGCATCTCGCGAGAGGCGAAAGCGATGTATTTTCAGGACATGATGCTCGCGCTGCAGAACTACTGGGCCGGCAACGGCTGCATCATTCAGCAGCCCTACGATATTGAGAAAGGCGCCGGCACCTTTAACCCTGCCACCTTTCTGCGCGCGCTCGGACCCGAGCCCTACAACGTCGCGTACGTCGAGCCCTGCCGGCGACCCTCTGACGGCCGCTACGGCGAAAACCCCAACCGTTGGGGCGCCTACTACCAGTTTCAGGTCATCCTGAAGCCCAGCCCCGACGACGTCGTTGACCTCTACCTGGGCAGCCTGCGCGCCCTCGGCATCGACCCCCTCGCGCACGACATACGCTTTGTCGAAGACAACTGGGAGGCACCCAGCCAGGGCGCATGGGGACTCGGCTGGGAAGTGTGGATGGACGGAATGGAAATCACCCAGTTCACCTGGTTTCAGCAGGTCGGCGGCATCAGCCTCAAGCCCATCCCTTCGGAGATCACCTACGGGATGGAACGGATCTGCATGTACCTGCAGAACGTCGAGACCTTCACCGAGCTCATGTGGACCGAAGGCGTCACCTACGCCGATGTGCATCTGCAGGGTGAAGTGGAGTTCAGCCACTATCACTTCGATCAGGCCGACACCGCCCTGCTCTTCCGCCACTTCGACGAGTACGAGGCTGAGGGCCTTCGCCTGCTCGAAGCCGGTCTGATCATGCCCGGCTACGACTTCTGTATGAAGTGCGCGCACGCCTTCAACATCCTCGACGCGCGCGGCGCGATCTCAGTGACCGAGCGCCAGAAGTACATTCTGCGGGTGCGGAAGATGGCTCGCGTTGCGGCGAAATCCTATGTCGACAAGCGCCGAGACCTGGGCTTTCCGCTCCTCAAGGACCCTGCGCGTCGCCGGGAATTCGTTAGCGACTCGGACGCCGATACCGCTTCAGTGAAGGAGGCGTAACTGATGGCAACTGCACTGTTTGAAATCGGCACCGAAGAGCTTCCTCCCGGCGAGATCGACCCGGCGATTGACCACCTCGCGACTTCGATCAGCGCCGGCTGCGCCGAACATCGCCTGGCCATCGGAGCGATCGAGACCTTCGCAACACCGCGCCGCCTGGCCATCCGCATCAACGATGTCGCCGCGGCCGCTTCCGACCTGGAAGAGACGGTGCTCGGCCCGGCCGCGCGCATTGCGTTCGACGATGACGGCAATCCGACAAGGGCGGCCCAGGGGTTCGCGCGCGGCAAAGGCGTCGACCCGGCCACGCTAATCCGCGTATCGACCGACAAGGGCGAATACGTCGCCGCCCGGGTCAAAGAAGCCGGCCGCAGCGCCGCCGACATTCTCGCCGAACTGTTCACAGCAGCGTTTGCATCCATTCCGTGGAAGCGATCCATGCGCTGGGGCTGGCGCGATGAGGCCTTTGCGCGTCCGATCAAGTGGATCGTTGCCCTCATCGATGACGCGGTGCTCGACGTCTCATTTGCGGGAATCAGCGCCGACCGTCGCACCCGCGGTCATCGCTTTCTGTCACCCGACGAGATCACAATTACGAATCCCGCAGCATACGAGTCCGCGCTTCGGGACGCGATGGTGGTCGCCTCAGTAGAGGAACGAAAAGCGACCATCCTCAATGTCGTCGACAGCGCCCTACGTGCCGCCGGCTTCGAGCCCATCGCTGACCCCGAGCTCGCAGACGAGGTCGTACACCTCGTAGAGTGGCCGGTGCCGCTGGTCGGAACCTTTGCCGAAGAGCTGCTCGAGGTGCCCCGCGAAGTACTGATCACATCGATGAAGAAGCACCAGCGCTACTTCGCCTGCGAAGACAGCGACGGCAAGCTCGCCAACGCCTTCTGCTTCGTCTCAAACATGAAGGTCCCCGACCCGGACGTTGTTATCGCCGGCAACCGTCGAGTGCTGGTCGCGCGCCTTGAAGACGCCCGATTCTTCTATCGTGAAGACCGCAAGATCAGCCTCGAAGAGCGCTGCGAAAAACTGAAGACCATCAAGTACATCGACGGCCTCGGCAGCGTCGCAGACCGCGCGGATAGACTTGTAGGCCTCGCAACGTGGATCGCCACGCGCGTCTCCGACGGAGAACCCGGTGACGACGGGCTCGTCGGGACCGCCGCCCGCGCCGCTGCCCTCGCGAAGGCCGATCTCGCGAGCGGCATGGTCTACGAGTTCCCTTCGCTGCAGGGCATCATGGGCAGCTACTACGCGCTGGCGGACGGCGAGTCCGCGGAGGTCGCTGCCGCCATCGACGAGCACTACGCCCCCCGCGGTGCTTCCGACGCCCCAGCCGCGACCAGGGCCGGCGCTGTCGTGGCGCTTGCTGACAAACTCGACGCCATTGTGGGCTGCTACGCTCTGGGGCTCATCCCAACAGGCAGCGCTGACCCCTACGGCCTGCGTAGGGCCGCGATCGGCATTCTGCGTACTCTCTCGTCTGCCGGCTTCAAATTTGACCTGGACGACGCGCTCGGGGCCGCCTGGGACCAGCTGCCGGATGGCGAAATTGCAGCGCGCGAGAAGGTGATCGGCGAAAGCTCAACCTTCATCCGCGAGCGCCTGCGGGTGTTGATCGCAGACGAAGTACCCGGCGACATCGCTGCCGCAGCCGCTGCGGTGTTCAGCAACGATGTCGCCTCGGTGCAGGCTCGCGCCCGGGTCCTGAACGAGCTTCGTGAAGGCGCCGACTTTGAACCCCTCGCCGCAGCCTTCAAACGAGCCGTCAATATTGTCCGCAAGGCGACTGAAGCCGGCGACGAGCTCGCGACCGCGCTGGCCGCGGGAACTCTATCCATCGATGAGAGCCTGCTGGAGGATGGCGCCGAGCGCGGCCTCGCCACAGCGATTCGCGACGCAGAAGCCTCTGTGGGCGAAGACCTCGGCGTCGGACGCCTGCGTGAAGCAGCAGAATCTCTCATCGCGCTCAAAGTTCCGCTGGACGCATACTTTGACGATGTCATGGTGAACGCAGACGACCCGAAGGTGCGTGCAAACCGCCTGGGAATGCTCGCGCGGCTCCGCGCGCTCTTCCTTACCTTCGCAGATCTCTCCCTGATCCAGTCGCGCTCAAACTGAGGCGTCACGCCATGGCCGAAAAGAGAATCTACTTCTTCGGCGGCGGCCGGGCTGAGGGCAGCAGTGTCCTGACTCCCTCGCTCGGCATCAAGGGCGCGGGCCTGGCAGAGATGACTCGGCTTGGCGTGCCTGTCCCACCGGGCTTCACCGTGACGACGGCCACCTGCAGAGCGGTACTCGCCGAAAACGCGATGCCCGACGGTCTGGCCGCCGAACTCCGCGTTGCGGTCTCTCGCCTTGAAGAGGTCAGCGGCCGCAGCTTCGGACATGGCGCCAACCCTCTCCTCGTCAGCGTACGAGCCGGCTCCAGCGTCGCGATGCCGGGGACACTGAAGACCGTACTCAACGTCGGCTTCAACGACGAAACCGTCGAAGGCCTCGCGCACACCACCGGCGCGCCGAAGGTGATCTGGAACACATATCGGCGATTTGTTGAGCGCTTCGGCACTCAGGTATTCGGCATTGACGAATACTACTTCGAGGAAGAGGTACTGCGCGTCGCTCGAGCGCACGCGATGGTACGACGCGATGACGAGCTCCCCGTCGAGCAGCAGCGCGAAGTCATCCCAGCCCTCAAGCTGGTGTGCGAGAAGCGCAGCGGCGTGCCTTTCCCCGACGATGCCCACGAGCAGCTCTCAGCGGCCCTGGTCTCCGTGTTTCAGTCCTGGCAGTCACCGGCTGCAGTGAACCTGCGTAGGAAGAAGGGCATCTCGGATGAGCTCTTCACTGCGGCGAACGTCCAGGCGATGGTCTTTGGCAACCTGGGCGACGACTGCGCGACGGGGATCGCACGGACCCGAGATCCGGAGACCGGCGAAAACGTCACCTGCGGCATCTACCTGCCCAACGCGCAGGGAGAATCCCTGGACGCGCTTGAGCGCAGCCCACTGCCCCTTGCCGGCGAAGACGCGGATTCCCTCGAAGTGCGCATGCCCGCCGCCTTTGACCACCTCTTCCGAATCCAGGTCCTCCTCGAGTCTCACTACCGCTCGATGCAGGAGCTTGAGTTCACCGTCGAACGCGGGAAGGTGTGGATTCTTCAGACGCGGGCAGCCCGACCGCGCCTGGCCGCAGCGATACAGATCGCCGTCGACATGGTCGACGAAGGCCTGATCCGCGTCGAAGAAGCGTTGCGAAGGGTACCGCCCGAGGGCATCGAACAGCTCCTGCACCCGCAGCTCGCACCCGGGGTCGCGGCGGCACCGCTGGATCGCGGACTTGCCGCGTACGTGGGCGCGGCCTCCGGTGTCATCGCGCTCAGTGCCGACGAAGCCGAACGCTACGCGAACCTCGGCATGCGAACGATTCTCGTGACGCGCGAGACCACGCCAGAGGACATGCGCGGGATGGCCGTTGCCGCCGGCATCGTGACGGCGAACGGCGGAACCACCAGCCACGCAGCCATTTTTTCACGCCAGAACCGAGTTCCATGCGTGATCGGCTGCCGGTCACTGCGCATCGATCTGCTCCGAGGCGAGGTGTGCTTCGGTGACGTCACACTTGGGGCCGGCGCTACCATCACCCTGGACGGTGCCACCGCATCGGTGTTCGCCGGCGAGCTGCCGATCGTGCCGCCGGCCCTGCCCTCGAACTTTCCGCGCCTGATGGAGTGGGCCGACGAACGCCGTCGGGTACAGGTCCGCGCCAACGCCGACAGTGGCCCGGGCGCCTCGCTCGGCCGAGAGCTCGGCGCCGAAGGCGTCGGCCTGGTGCGGACAGAGCACATGTTCTTCCAGGCTGATCGCATCACTACGATGCGGGAGATGATCGTAGCCCGCGGCCCCGACGCCAGACAGAAGGCGTTGAACGCGCTCAGGCCACACCAGGTAAGCGACTTCGTAGACATCTTTACCGCGATGGACGGGCTTCCCGTCACGGTGCGGCTGCTGGATCCGCCGCTGCATGAGTTTCTCCCCGACTCCGACGAGCAGCTGGAGAAGCTTGGTGAGAAGCTGGATTGCAGCGCCCGCGAGATCCGGCGCATCACCGACTCCATCCGCGAGTCGAACCCGATGCTCGGCCACCGCGGATGCAGGCTTGGGGTCACGGCACCTCAGATCTACCAGATGCAG
>JAUICO010000226.1 GCA_030427825.1 bacterium
TGCGCCGAACCTGAATCGGGCTCTAGCAAAGCGACCGGCTGGCCGGATCCTACAGAAGAGAAACATCCGCGCGAAATCGGGTGCATCTTGAGAGGGAGACACCGCTGCGGCAGCTACACCCCTTTTGTTCACTAGCGCTGTATTGCCTCAGCTCTAGCTTGGGTCCGAGCCAGCCATCCTTCACTGGTGAGCGTCGTGATTTCACGAGGACTCCCCGAGGTCAGATTCTAAATGGACGCATCTCGGGCCGCAGCGGCGCCTCTCTGGAGGTATCGATGAACAGGAAGAAGAAATCAAGTGGGTCCGGACGCATCAGTCTGATGCCCTCTCGTCGGTTCGTTGCGGGTATCGACATTGGGAGCACCGAGCACTGGGTGTGTGGTCCAGAGCAGGACGACGGCGAACGCGAAGTGCGTCAGTTCGGCACGACGACGCCAGAGTTGCAGCGGATGCTGGCGTGGTTGCAGGAGCTTCAGGTCGAGTCGGTCGCGATGGAGAGCACGTACGTGTACTGGATTCCGGTCTACGAGGTTCTTGAGGCGGCAGGCATCGAAGCGGTGCTCGTGAACGCGCGAACACTCAAGAACGTGCCGGGGCGCAAGACGGATATGGCCGACTGTCAGTGGCTCCAGCTGCTGCACGCGTGCGGCTTGCTGCGGGGTTCGTTTCGTCCCAGCGGCCAACTCGGACGTCTACGTGCGCTGACGCGGGAACGCAGCAGCTACTCCGAGAGTCAGAAGCGCTGGGTTCACCACATGCAGAAGGCCCTAGACCAGATGAATGTGCTGGTTCACCGGGCGGTCGCCGATATCACGGGCGCGACGGGGATGGCCATCGTCCGTGCCATCGTCGAGGGCGAACGAGACCCCCATCGATTGGCGACGCTTCGAAATCCGCGCTGTCGGCATCCCGAGGAGAAGATCGCCGAGTTCCTGACGGGTACGTGGCACGAGGAGCACCTCTTCAACCTCGCGATGGCGCTGCGCATGTACGACGACGTCACCGCGATCGTCGCAGAGTACGACGCCCGACTGGATGCGGAGTTGCGAACCCTGCAGCCCGAGGATCGCGATCAGGAGCCGTGTCCTCCGCATCCGAGTCGAAGCAAAGCGAAGGCGATGAAGACGCGTGGAGAGCTCCCCCTGCGCGAGACGCTGTGGCGCGTAGCCGGCGTTGACCTCACGACCATCGACGGCATCGGCGCTGAGAACGCACGCACGATCCTCACCGAGATCGGCTTCGACATCGCGAAGTTCCCAACCGAGAAGCACTTCGTGTCGTGGCTGCGCCTGTGTCCTCGAGTCGCCGTCTCTGGCGGCAAGCCCTTGAAGAAGAGACGCAACGGCATGGGTGCCTCTCGATTGGCCGCTGTCTTTCGCAACGCCGCCGTGACCCTCAGTCGCTCCAAATCAGCTCTCGGTGCAGCATACCGGAGGCAGGCCTCTCGCCACAGCGGGGCCCGCGCCGTCTTTGTGATCGCTCGCAACCTCGCCACCCTCGTCTATCGCATGCTTCGATTCGGCGCTGACTACGTCGACGTAGGGCAAGCCGCCTACGAGGCCCGCTACCAACACCGCCGCCGCATTGGCCTTGAGAGAAGCGCCGCCGAACTCGGTCTGGCGCTGGTCCCCCTACAACCAACCGGCTGACCCAAA
>JAUICO010000151.1 GCA_030427825.1 bacterium
GCGACGAACATAAGCGGACGCGGGGGATTCTGACACCCGCCGTCGGACGCCTGGCGATTCGCGAGAGCGGCGAGCAGGTGTATCGCATCTGGAGCTCGGTCATAGACCGCCTCGCTGCCATGGACTCCTTCGACGCATACTTCGGTGCTGAGACCGCAACCTTCGACGTATCGGCGAATACGATCACCGGACTCGAATTGGGGCCTGAGACCGAGGACTTTCGACCGCTGATGCGCAAGCTGATGAAGGGTGTGATGGCGCCGCTGCCGTGGCGTATTCCGGGGCTCAGCCTGGACCGCGCGATGCGGGTTACCGAGACCATTGTCGAGATGCTGATTCCCAAGATTCAGGCGGCACGCGCCGCATCGGATCCACCGGGAATCACCGGCCTTCTCGTCAAGCATCAGGATCCGGACGGCACACAGCTCGGCGACGAAGAGATCGCCCGCCATCTGATCATGCTCTTCTGGGCGTCCTACGACACCACCGCGAGCCAGTCCTCGTGGATTCTCAACACGCTCGCATATCGGCCTGACATACAGGAGCGAGTGCGAGAATCGATCATGAAGGTCGACGAGAGCGAAGTCGGCATGTTGGAAACAAACAGGCAACTCAAAGCTCTTGAGTGGTTCCTGTTTGAAGTCGAGCGCATGTACCCGAGCGTGCTCTTCTTCCCGCGAGTTGCCATCGAGGACATCGAGTACAAAGGCCACGTGATTCCGGCAGACACACCGGTGTTCTATTCCCCATACATGTCTCACCGTGATCCGACGGCGTGGGACAGCCCGAATGTGTTTGATATCGACCGCTGGGACCCGTCCAACGATCGCGTCGCGAAGGTCTCGAATCTGGTAGGCTTTGGCGGCGGACCGCGTCTCTGCCTGGGCAAAGCCTTCGCCAAGCTGCAGCTCAAGATTCAGGTGTACGCACTGCTGCGTAAGTACCGCATCGAGCCCGAGCCGCGATGTACGCCGCAGGTAATGGGTGTACCGGTACATCACCCGGTCGACTCCTATCTTCGACTGGTACCGCTGTCCTGATTGGGAGGCTCGGCGTCAGGTAAGCTGACGGGGCCCGAGCAACCAGCTCCACGCATCACGAAGCGCCGCGTTGCCGCCCTCTTCGATCACGTCACCGTGCGCCATGATCAGCCGCTGAAAGTCCTGTGAAAGGATGTCGCTGAGCGACTCGCGAGCGCTGGGTTTGTCCCTTGTGACAAGGCGCAGCAGGATGCTGGTGCCCGGTTTTCCGAGGGCGCCTGAGAGTCGAAGGTAGATCCGCATCATCAGGCTCGCGGTGTGCGCGAGGTTGAAGACGAGATCGGTACACACGAGCGTATTCGAGGGCGCATGAAAGAAGGTGGCTTCGCGTAGCGCCTTCGCACCTCGAAGGTGCTTCACGACGATCGTGTCACCCCAGGTGTCCGGCGCTTCGTCGCCATAGAAGGCGGTAAACGACACGTCTTCGCGCTTCTTCTGCAGTCCTCGTGGGCCGATCACCGTGGCGCCCGGCCATCTCGCCGCAGCCGGCGCAAGGTACATGTGGTGAAAGAGGTTCGGCGCCGCGATGACCCTTACCAGGCCGAGGTCGTCGATCGCTGCGGCAGTCGCGTCGTCAAAGGGAGTCGGCGAAATGATGACCAGACCCCCGTCGCTGCGCCGAAGGATCGTAGAACGCATCCCCAGGTTCACGCCCTTGTGCTGTGTCGCGTCGTCGTGAACCCAGATATCGTCGTCGAGCTGTCGCATGGCCTGCTCCGCTGCGAAGTTGTCAGCGAAGTGTGTACTCGTCGGCAAAGCGTGGCGCCAGGCTTCCGCGTTCGTCGACCATCCAACGCAGCGCCATCTTTCGGGGTACCTTCACCTGCTGCACAGGCTCGAAAGTCCCGAAGACACGGTCCCAGAAGCGCGTGATTACGCCGTGATTGAGGTCGGGGTTTCCAAAGTGATGGTAGAGGTGATGCCGTCGCAGCGCCCGACCCATCCATCCGATCGGTGCGTGGGTGTGAATGCGTCGATGAATGATCTCATAGGTGCACTGGCCCGCGCTGAAACCAATGACGAGGGCGGCTGCACCGACCGCGCCGACGGCGAAAGACAGCGGCAGCGCGACAAGGGAAGACAGGAGCAGCCCAAGCGTGAGCTTCATCGCCGTCGACTCAAAGAAGTCGGGATCGCGATGGTGTTTCGTGTGCGCGTTGTGAAACACCCTCCCCTTACAGGCGCGGTGGTGGCCGCCCCAACGGTGCAGACAGTACTCGGTAAGCGACCAGACGATGTATCCGGTCGCGAAAAGCAGCAGATTTGAAACAGTGACCATACAGTCACCTTAACCAACTGAAGCTGAT
The DNA here is from genome assembly GCA_030427825.1 of bacterium. GTDB lineage: Bacteria > Myxococcota_A > Bradymonadia > REDH01 > REDH01 > JAUICO01. The sequence continues at coordinate 2,348 of JAUICO010000151.1, forward strand.
ATCAAAAGTAAAAGTTCTGTACCGCGCTTTGCTCTCGCGCGGGGATGCCTATTGTCCTCGCTGCCGCGCCGGCGCGCGCTGGCGCACGACCGGTGATCCCGCGGTGCCGTCTTTGCGTGACTGCCGTCGTCGGCTCTGGCAGAAGCCCCTGACTTGAACCCAATCCGGAGTCCAGAATGATCCTGGGAATGCTGACGAAAATTCCGAACTCACGCGCTCGCAACAACGTCCTCCTCGCGTCGGGCATCGGCTCGCTGCTTGTGGGCAAAAAGGTTGCCGCGGTGACACTCTTCGGCAGCGGGCTGGCAGGCTTCGAGCAGATATGGCGCGAGAACCACCCGGATTTTGAAGGTGGCTTCAAGGAGCGCCTCGAAGAGTCGCTCAAGTTCTACGAAGAGACCCACTCAGACGAGATCAACCGCAAGCTCCACGTCGTCGGCATCCCGATCATCCTTGCAGGAACCATCGGCCTGTTGGTGTTTCGCCCGCCCTCTCCGCTCTGGCTCGGCTCCCTCGGCGCCTTCACAGGCGGCTGGGTGCTGAATTTCATCGGACACGGCGTGTTCGAGAAAGGCGCTCCGGCGTTTGCGGACGACCCGCTCGCATTTCTTACGGGACCGGTCTGGGATTTCATGAACCTGACCGGCCGCAACGGCGACAGCGACGTTGTTGACGTCGACATTGAGGTCGAAGCCACCGCGTGAGCGGTCTCACGCTTGCCGCTGAGCATGCCCCCAGGTATCGTTAGACCGGTTGGGACAACGCGCCGTGAAGCCACGGCGAACCGGGGGAATCAGATGCGAACGCGGACCTTTTGCAACGCGCACGGAAGCCTGTGCGCACTTTTTTTGCTGGCTGTTGCGACGCTGCTCTTCGCAGCGTGTGAAGACGACAACTCAGCGCGCGAATGCAGCACAAACGGGGACTGCCCGAACGGCCTGTGCATCAATTTCGCCTGCGAGAGCATTGACGACGTCGACGCCGGCGATGACTCCACGAGCCAGGACACCGGCAGCGACGCCGATGTGATCAATGACACGGACCCGGGCGAAGACTGCGGTGACGGCATCGTCAATGCCGGCGAAGAGTGCGATGACGGCAACGACAACGACGACGACGGGTGTCTGTCGAACTGCCGCAACGCCTGTGGCGACGGCACCCTGCAGGGCAACGAGCTCTGCGACACGGCGATCGCGCAGGGTCAGCCCGGTGCCTGTCCGATCGTGTGTGAGGGCGACGATCCGTGCTGGGACGGTGCGATAAGCGGCACCGCCTGCCAGCAGGAGTGTGTGTTCGGTGACATCTCCAACGCGACCGACGACGACGGGTGCTGCCCGGACGGCGCGAACGCGAACACCGACAACGACTGCAGCCCCGAGTGCGGAAACGGGGTCGTCGAGGCCAACGAGTCCTGCGACTGGGGTATTGCAACCGGTGAAGGCGCCTGCCCGACGAGCTGTGACGACAACAACCTCTGCACCGGTGACGCGCTCACCGGAACCCCCACCGACTGCGACGTGTTGTGCGAGAACACCCAGCTGAGTGTGTGCGGCGACGGTGACGGGTGTTGTCCCTCGGGCTGCACAGCCGCGGTCGATAACGACTGCTCCGGCGGCTGCGGCGACGGCTTCTGCAGCAGCGACGAGACCTCGACGAGCTGCGTCGACGACTGCGGAACAGACTGCGGTGACTCGGTCTGCAACGGCGACGAAGACACGGTCAGCTGCTCGGACGATTGCGGCACCCTGTGCGGCGACGGCGCATGCAACGGCAACGAACTCTCCTCAGATTGCCCCGACGACTGCGGAACCAGCTGCGGCGACGGCGCGTGCAATGGCGCTGAGACGACAATGGACTGCCCCGATGACTGCGGAACCAGCTGCGGCGACGGCGCATGCAACGGCAACGAAGGCACTACAGACTGCACCGACGACTGCGGAACACAGTGCGGCGACACGGTCTGCAACGGCGACGAAGACACGACGAACTGCACAGACGACTGCGGCGAAAACTGCGGTGACGGTACGTGCAACGGCACCGAGACCTCGGAGACCTGTTCCGGCGACTGCGGAACTGACTGCGGCGACACGGTCTGCAACGGCCCGGAGACAACGGTGAGCTGCCCGGACGACTGCGGAACCAACTGCGGCGACGGCACATGCAACGGCAACGAAGGCACCGCAGACTGCCCCGGAGACTGCGGGACCAGCTGCGGCGACGGCACATGCAACGGCTCCGAGTCGACGGCGAACTGCGTCGATGACTGCGGCCAGAACTGCGGCGACGGCGAGTGCAACGGCACTGAAGGAACCACGGACTGCCCGGATGACTGCGGAACACAGTGCGGCGACGGCGAGTGTAACGGCGCCGAAGCCACCACAGACTGTCCCGCCGACTGCGGTACACAGTGTGGCGACGGCGAGTGTAACGGCGCAGAGACCGGCGTGGACTGCCCTGCCGACTGCGGCACGGACTGCGGCGACGGCACATGCAATGGCGGTGAGAGCACCACCGACTGCCCCGATGACTGCGGCACCAACTGCGGCGACACCGTGTGTAACGGCGACGAAGACACAACCAACTGTGTCAACGACTGTGGCCAGAGCTGCGGCGACGGAGCGTGCAACGGCACAGAAGCCACCACGGACTGCCCCGACGATTGCGGCACCCAATGCGGCGACGGACAATGCAACGGCGCCGAGAGTACGGCGAACTGCGTTGACGATTGCGGACAAGACTGCGGCGACGGCGCATGCAACGGCACCGAGGACAACGGAAGCTGCCCGACAGACTGCGACGCGCAATGCCCGGATGCAGTGTGCGCCAGCGACGAGACCCCCCTCACCTGCCCCGCCGACTGTCCGGACGACTGCGGCGACACTCTCTGCACCGGCGCCGAGACGACGGTAGACTGCCCGGACGATTGCGGTACCCAGTGCGGCGACGGCACTTGCAACGGCGCCGAGAATGACAGCAGCTGCTACGACGATTGCGGAAGCTGCGGCGACAACACCTGCAACGGTCCTGAGACGGCCAGCGACTGCTATGCGGATTGCGGGAGCTGCGGCGACAGCACCTGCACCGCCTCCGACGAAGACGCTGACAGCTGCTATGTCGACTGCGGAAGCTGCGGAGACTCTGTCTGCACCGCCTCCGACGAGGACGCCGACTCCTGCTACGCCGACTGCGGAAGCTGCGGTGACGACACATGCAGCGGCCCGGAGACGGCAAACAGCTGCTACGCGGACTGCGGAAGCTGTGGAGACGACATCTGCACCGCCTCTGACGAAGACGCCGACTCCTGTTACGCCGACTGCGGAAGCTGCGGAGACTCTGTCTGCACCGCGCCCGAGGAAGACGCGGCCGGCTGCCACGTAGACTGCGGCGCCTGCCCGGACGGGCTCTGCACCGGCGATGAGACCGCATCGAGCTGCTACGCGGACTGCGGAAGCTGTGGCGACAACACCTGTACCGCATCCGAGGAAGATGCGGACTCCTGTTACGCCGACTGCGGAAGCTGCGGCGACAACGTCTGCACGGCGTCCGTCGAGAGCTCGGTCACCTGCGTTGAAGACTGTGGCCCGGTGTGTCCCGATGGCGCATGCAACGGCGGCGAGAACCCGGACACCTGCCTCGCAGATTGCCCGGCGGTATGCCCGGACGGCGCCTGCAATGGCGGCGAGAACGCGAACAACTGTAGCGACGACTGCCCGGACGTGTGCGGCGACACCTTCTGCACCGGCACCGAGACATCGATCGATTGCGTCGCCGACTGCGGCCCGGTCTGCCCGGACGGCGTCTGCAATGGCGGCGAAGATCTGAGCTCATGTGAAGAAGACTGCGCAGAGTGCGGAGACACCATCTGCTCAAGTGGCGGCGGCGAGACCCTCGCGAACTGCCCGGCCGACTGTGCGGTCTGTGGCGACACCGTCTGCACGGCGCCACAGGAGACGCTCGCGAACTGTGAGGACGACTGCGCCGTCTGTGGTGACAACACGTGCACCTCGCCACAGGAGACCGTGGCAAACTGCTATGCAGACTGCGGTGTGTGCGGCGACAACACCTGCGACACCCCGGACGAAGACGCAGACAGCTGCTACGCCGACTGCGGCAGCTGCGGAGACAACACGTGCACCTCGCCACAGGAGACCGTGGCGAACTGCTACGCGGACTGCGGCGTTTGCGGCGACGGAACCTGCGACAGCCCCGATGAAGACGAGACCAGCTGCGCCGACGACTGCGCGGTCGCCCCGACAGTGTTCCGGGTCACCGACCTCTTCCTGCGAGATCCTCACATCATCGTCGACGCCGGCTTCGTCGGATGTCTTGAGCTGACGGATACGCCGGCGCCCTTCAACCTCGCCGACAGTATCAACACGATGATCAACGACGCGATCGACAACGACGACGACGACCCTGCAGACGGTCTCTTCGACCTGAGCATTATCGCCGTATTCGACCCGTTGGATCAGACGGGCTCCGGGAACATCGCAGTAGGACCCGCAGACTGCACCACCGGAAGCCCGGTTGTCTGCAGCGAGGATGGAGGCTCTCCGCTGGTAGGCGGGACATACACAACGCAGGCAAGCGGAACCTGTCTGGCCCCGATTGCGGGAACAACCTCAGGATACTCGCCGGCGGTTGGAACGACGCCCGCCAGCTGCGCCGTGTCGTCCTCGGTGAACCTTTCGATCACCATCGCCGGGATTCCGATCACGTTGGAGTCGGCGCAGGTAGCAGGCACCTTTGTGGGAGATCCCGCCACCTCGCTTACCACCGGCCTGATCATGGGATTCCTGACCGAGGCGAACGCCGACGCGATTGTGTTGCCTGACCTGCCTCTGGTCGGCGGCAATCCGCTCTCGTCCGTGCTGCCCGGCGGAACAGGAAGCTGTGCCGACCACGACGCACGCGACACGCTGAACGGGGCCAGCGGATGGTGGTTCTACCTGAACTTCGTCGCCGAGCAGGTGAGCTGGAGCGAGTAGTCCTCGGTATTCCGACGGACATCACCGCTGAGCCTCGATGATTGAGCGTACATGAGTGCATGACGCCAACGCGGGCTCAGTGAGTCATGTCGCTGCGCAGTTACGCATCGGCTACGTACAGACGAGGCCGCTATTCGTGCCGGCTTGAGCGATGTTGTTGTCGCGGCCGGCGCGACCCTGCGGCTACGCGATCGGCGACTGCCACGCCCGGTACTTTCGGGTGGACCGCTCGTCGAACACCGAAATGCCCGAACGAAACGGGGCAGCCCCAACGAATCGGAGCAGCCCCAACGAAACGGAGCAGCCCCAACGAATCGGAGCGGCCCCAACGAAACGGAGCAGCCCCGACGAAACGGAGCAGCCCCAACGAATCGGAGCAGCCCCAACGAATCGGAGCAGCCCCGACGAAACGAACCTAACGCCGGCGACGAGC
>JAUICO010000152.1 GCA_030427825.1 bacterium
GAGCCTGTGTCCCGATAATGCGAACACCCCACCGCCCCAATCACGATTCCAACCACCCACAGCCATCGCAGTGACGTTTTCATGGGCAAAGCATGTAAAAACCCCACGCCACCTTCAAGACAACGACACGCTTCATCTCCCGACAGCTCGTCCACAATTCGGGAGTGAGATATAATAGTATGTCATTGCGAGAAATCCCGCCACGCGGGATGACCGCCTGTCATCCATAGCCTTGCTGCGCCCGCCGTAGCCTTGCGCAAAGGCTGGGGCGAAGGATGGCGGCAATCCTCAGCGAGTGGATCGCCACGCTCGGCGTCGTCGGTGTCGCGATTGACACCATTGCCCGGAATCCAAAGGGAAAAACGCCCATTCGCACGATCGCCGGCTACAATTCCGACCATCGAGCCAAAGGTAATCTTAAAACCTCACATTGAAACAATGAACATAACTTAAATTATTTATATTAAGTATTTTACATCAATTCAATCTGCGCCATCCATGATTTAAATCCACGGCGGAATTGAGGTTAATTCCCCCCAGCAACACCCCGCCCTTGACACACCCCCCTCTCGTCGGGCATTTCGGTCAACTCTTAACAAGTCAAACACATGCAACCTACTTTTCGTCCACACCGCTTAAAGCGCGCCCGTCAAATTGGATTTCGCGCCCGTAAGGCTACTGCCGGCGGCCGCAAGGTCCTCGCCTCCCGTCGTGCCAAGGGCCGCAAACGCCTGACTCAAGTCTGAGCAGCTTTCCGGCTGTCAGCCTCCCATGCGTTTTCGCCCTGAGCAGCACATTCGCCGCCAGAGCGATTTTCGTCTTATTCGCGAACAAGGCCGCCGTATCCATGGCGGTCTTTTCACGCTTTGGTGGCTGCCCCGGGAAAATGCCCCCCACGGCCTTCGCCGTGTCGGTGTGGTCGCCTCGGGCAAAACAGTCCCCGAAGGCTCCGACCTCTACGCCGAGAAGTTTCAACGCGGTAGGCGGCGTGTTGGCGGAGAACCTTGAGTCTTCGCCCGCGGCCAGCTGACCGACCAGCACGTCAACCATCGCATAGCAGGGCGCCACCAGTCCGAAGCACCGACCATCAAAGCTGGCGACTTCGCCTACCGCGTAGATGTTTGGATCGCTGGTAGCCATCGTATCGTCCACGACGATACCGCCACGTTCGCCCACGTTCAGTCCTGCAGAGCGAGCGAGCTCGTCGCGGGGACGAATGCCCGCCGAGATGATGAGCATGTCAGTGTTGAGTACCTCGCCTGACGCGAAGAGCAGTCCGCTGAGAGTCGTCTCTCCCAGGCAGGCGGCGGTTCTTTCGCCGGGGTATACACGGATACCCAGCTCTTCGATCTTTCGTCGGAGGACCGCGCCGCCCTCGGCATCGAGCTGCGTCGGCATCAGGCGATCCGCCAGCTCGACGACGCTCGTGTTGAGGCCGAGATCGAGCGCGGCCTTCGCTGCTTCCAGACCCAGCAGTCCACCGCCCAGCACCGCAGCGCTGGACGCCCGCGAGGCGTGTTCGATGATCGCCTCAAGGTCCTCGATGGTTCGGTAGACGAAGACGCCCTCCACATCATCGTTCTCAATCCTCGGGACGAAAGGCGCCGAGCCCGTAGCGAGTACGAGTCGATCGTATGACCGGGCGATACCGTCAGAGCTGTGCACCACACGGGTTTCCCGGTCGATGCTGACAACCGCGGTGCCGGTGTGCAGTGTGATGTTGTTGTCCCGGTACCAGTCGTCGTCGCAGAGGTAGAGCGGGTCCACCGATCTGGTCTTGAAGAAGTCAGTGAGGTGCACGCGGTCGTATGCGCGTCGCGGTTCTTCGCCGAGAACAATCACGTCGTATGTTTGTAGCGCGCCGGACTCGACGAGGCGAAGGCACAGTCGGTGCGAGACCATCCCATTGCCAACGATTACAAGCTTCTGTCTCTGGGGATTCAATTTCGTCATTGTGGCAAACCTTCCTGTCGGTGTTCGCTTAGAGACAACGCAAGAAGTGTGCCGACTGTGATCATGGTGCGGAAAGCGGCGTTTTCGCCCGCATATCGGTGCGGTCGTCGAAGAGCGCGGGCGTCGGCCTGCGGGAAAAACCGACAACTTCGTAACCGGCCGCGCTCCGAAGCTACGAGAGCGTAGTTCCGACCGGTCGCACTTCGACGACCGCGTACTTGTACGACGGTTGTCGGGACGATGGATCAAACTCGGCGAAGGTCAGCATGTTTGTCTCATCGTAGTGCATGGGCATGAACACGGTACCGGGTCGCAGCGTACTGACGACATGCGCGGTGGCTCTTACGGTTGCGTCCGGCGATTGGACCGCGACCTCGGATCCGTCATTGATTCCACGAATCGCAGCGTCCAACGCGTTGATTTCGATGTACACGCTTTCGGGGTACAGCTTCTTCAGGACTGCCGACCGGCTGGTGCGGGTTTGTGTGTGCCACTGCACCGCTGTGCCGCGACCGGTTGTGAGTGTCAGCGGCCACGACCGGGACTTCTGCGCTTTGGGTGCGCGAGGGGAGCCGAACACAAACCGTGCGCGCCCGTCGGCGGTCGGAAAACAGCCGTCCGAGAAGAGTCGTCGCTCGGCTCCGTTGTCCTGCTCGCCGCGGTACGGCCACTGAATTCCACCTGTCTCGCTGATCTGTTCGTAGCTCGTGATTCCGGAGATATCGCAGACGTTTCCACGCGTAGTTTCGGCGAGCATTCGGAACGCGGACTCCGGATCCGTCCAACGTGAAAACAGATCCGCGTTGCCGCTCTGTTCGGCGATCAGCTTGAAGATTCGGAAGTCTGTGAGGGCCGCGCCGGGTGCACGTCGCACAGCGCGAATCACACCCAGACGACGTTCGGAGTTGATGAACACACCCTCCTTCTCGCCCCAGGCGGCGGCGGGCAGTACGATGTCGGCGAGCTCTGCCGTCTGGGTGTCCGCATACATGTCCTGAACGACAAGAAGATCGAGCGCTTCGAGCGCCTCGCTGAGGCCGGACTTCTGAATCCAGGAGTGTGCGCTGTTCGTCGCGATCACCCAGAGCGCTTTGATCTGCCCATCGAGGACGCCGCGTATGATCTGATCGTAGGCCCACCCCGCGCTCTCGGGGAGCAGATGCTCAGGGAGTCCTGTAGTCTGGGAAACAAGCGCGCGCGCGCTCGGGTCCGCGAAGGGATGCCCGCCGGCGAGGCAGGTTGTGTTTGAAAAGAGCCGCGACCCCATGGCGTTGCATTGCCCGGTGATGGAGTTGGCGCCGGTGCCCGGACGGCCGATGTTTCCCGTCATCAGGGCGATATTGATGATCGCCTGAGCAACAAGCACCCCTTCGTGGCTTTGGTTGACGCCCATCGTCCACCAGAGCGATGCTGCCTTCGCGTTGCAGATCTGAGCAGCGAGTGTTTGGATCTCGCGGGCGGTCAATCCTGTTACCGCCGATGTGTGCGCAAGGTCGAAGGGGCGGACAAACTCGGAGAACGCTTCGAAGTCCCTTGTGTGGTTGCGGACAAATTCAGTGTCTACGCCTCCGATCTCGATGATCTGCCTTGCGACGCCATATAGGAGGGTGAGGTCGGATTTCGGCTGAATTTGTAGATGATGTGTCGCGCCCTGCGCCGTCTCGGTGAAGCGCGGATCGATCACCACGATGTCCGGGTTGTTTCGATTCAGCTTGATCCGCTCCCACATGATTGGGTGCGCGATCGAGAGGTTTGAGCCGACGAGTATGATGCAGTCCGAGACCTCGAAATCCGCGTAGGTGTAGGGGGGCGCATCGAAGCCGAAGGACTGTTTGTAGGCTGCAACGGCGGTCGCCATGCACTGGCGGGTGTTTCCGTCCCCGTGACGTATGCCGAGGGGGCCGCGGGCGAGAAGCCCGAGAAAGGCCATCTCTTCCAACGGGATCTGCCCGGTGCTCAGGAACGCGCAGGAGTCCGGCCCGTGCTCTGCCTGAACGGCGCGCATGCGGGTGAGCATTTCTTCGGCGGCCTCATCCCACTCTACGGGCTCAAGGCGCCCCTGCCGACGTATCAGCGGTTGAGTGGCCCGGTTGCCGGCGTCCAGAGCGGACAGCGCCTCCCAGCCTTTGGGGCAGGCCATTCCAAGATTGACCGGGTGTTGTGTGTTTGGCGACAGGGTGACGGCGTTGTCGCCCCTGATATGAGCCGTCAGCGAACATCCGGTGGCGCAGAAGCCACACACGAGGTCGGTCGTCGCGTCGGGCAACATGTGTCCGGGCCAGCGCCCGACAGCAGGTCCGCCGTCGGACAGCTTCAGTTCCGCAGTCAGGGGGCCGCTGCGATCATAGAAGAGCCGGCGAATACGCTGAATGAGTGCTCCCGTCATATGCGCGCTCCCGGCATTCCGTTGGTGGGTACCGCCCGAAAGAAGATGTCGCGTTCGATCAGCTCCTGAAGAAGCCACAGCGCTGACGCCGCGCAGGCAAAGGCCAGGGGCAGTTCCGCAGGCGTCCCGATGCTAAGGGTGACGACGACGCCCCAGGCGCAGGCCCAGGCACACAATCCGCTCGTGACTCTCGCCAACACCGGCCGCCGTAGAGGGGTTCGCAGAAGCCGGGCTGTGAGCACATCCGGTCCGTCGCCATCGCACCAGGCGTGCTGCGTGGTGAGGGCGTCGAGGAACAATTTCGCCGCGCTGGCGAAGGCGAAGAAGATCGCGATGTCGTGAGCCGCCGCGAGACTCCGCATGGCGGTGGTCGACAGTAGCGCGATCAGAAGTGCGGAGGCCACAACGGTGAGGCTGAAGCGCCATGCGGTGCGTGGGAGCCGCCACTGCGGACGCTTGGTTGCGCTGTACACCATGACCGATGTGGCGACCGCGGCGAGCCCGGTAAGGGCGGTTGCGATGTGGAGGATGTCTGCGGCGTAGGGGTTGAGATTCGCCAGCGCTGCAGTCGCCGCTAACATTGTGTAGCCGCCGAAGCATGCGATCTCGCGACTCAGCCAGCTACGCCGAACGCCGAGAATTGCGCGAAAAGCGAACTTCGGCCGGCCCAGGTGTGTGGTTGAGACGGCGACAGATGTGATCGCGAGCAACGCGGCGAATCGCGCGATCAGCTGGGACAGTTGTGTGCGGCCGATCAGCTGTGCGCCTGCGGCGACAAGGCTTGCGCCGCAGGCGACCTGCGAGAGGACGAGGAAGAAGGAGAGCGGGCGGTGTGGTTTTGCGGTTTGAATGGAGCCCAGATTTGCCGGCTTGAGGTTGCGCAGTGACTCTTCGCTGCTCACGTATCGAGTGGTCGGGCAGGTGACGCTCGGCTCGGCTGCGCCGACCAGGAAGGTGCCCGCTTTGGCCTCGGTGCGAATCTCTTCCCGGTCGACCAGCGTGATTCGAATCGCTTCCGTCGGGCAGGCGTTGACGCACGCCGGTTCTTCGCCAACGGCGAGGCGTTGCGCGCACATGTCACACTTTCGAACGATCGCGAGGCGCTCGTTGAACTGCGGAACGCCATAGGGGCACATCAACACGCAGTACTCGCAGCCGATACACTGGTCGTCGAGATGGTGGACGATTCCGGTGATGGAGTCCTTTTCGTAGGCGAGTACGGGGCAACCGGTCGCGCAGGCAGGTTCAAGACAGTGGTGGCAGGCGGTTGTTACGCTTCGAACGGCGGGTTCGAAGACGGAGCCTCCGCGTAGCAGTCCGACGCTGCGCCAGGTCTCCTCTTCGTCGAGGCCGTTGCGGTGATGGCACGCGACGACGCAGCTCTTGCATCCGGAGCAGCGGTCGAGATCGACTTCGAATGCGAGCTGTTGGTGGGCCTGCGGCGCGGACACGGGGATTCGGTCTCCGTAGAACCGGGATTCGCCCTGCTCTCGGATTTCGCCGAGCTCGTCTCTGCGCGCGAATGTCTCGACTGCGCTCAGCGTCTCCTGTTCCCGGAGCAGGGCGGTGACCAGGTGCTCTCCGTTCAGAATGGTTCTTGCGAGCTGCGACATGGGTCCTTGTGGGTTGGGATTGCGCAGCATGGGTGAGCAAGAATCGCGCCAGGTTTCCCTGTCCGTACACACAGCGCCTGCAGGCCGGGTAGGTCGGCAGGCGTCTGGCGGGTCGGGGTGCAGTTGTGGTGGGAACAACTGACAATTCTGTAATTGTCCGGGTGCGATCCCTGCGAGAATGTAGGGAGGGCGCTACGGCGGCTCCTTCGATGCGCCCTGTGGATCTGCACGGGACGGAATCTCAGGGACGGCGCGGGCGGAGAAACCGGGGCCAATGAAGGAACGGGCCTCAATTGATCTTGACAGAGGTTTCGTCACGAATAAGGTGCGCGACTCACGTTTTCAGGCCTCATCGAGGTTTGTCGCGTGGGGCTGCTGGTGTAGCTCAATTGGTAGAGCACCTGATTTGTAATCAGGGGGTTGCGGGTTCAAGTCCCTTCACCAGCTCCTTACATAGCCGAGGCAGGCGCGGGTTGATTTCGAAAGAAGGACTGCGGCTTCGGATACGCATTCAGGAGGGGTGCCCGAGTGGTCAATGGGAGCGGGCTGTAAACCCGCCGGCTTTAGCCTACGAAGGTTCAAATCCTTCTCCCTCCACTTTGCGTACGCGGGAGTAGCTCAGTTGGTAGAGCGTCAGCCTTCCAAGCTGAGGGTCGCGAGTTCGAGTCTCGTCTCCCGCTCTTCGCTCACGTAGCTCAGGGGTAGAGCACTTCCTTGGTAAGGAAGAGGTCATGGGTTCAAATCCCATCGTGAGCTCTGACGGATTCCGCGTCACGTACGCCGGAGCGGAGTCGGTCCGCGTCAGTAAAGTTCAGTACGCAAGCAGTGGCAGTACAGACAAGTCGGCATGGGGCCGACGACCGGAAGCCCACACCGGTACAGTTCATGAAGACAGTGCATCGAGACACGCAGTCGACAAACGTATCGACAAACGCAACGGAGGAGTGAGTCATGGCGAAGGAAAAGTTCGAACGAACCAAGCCCCACGTCAACATCGGAACCATCGGTCACGTTGACCATGGTAAGACGACGCTGACGGCAGCGATCACGAAGGTGCTCGCTGAGAAGGCCGGTGGCGGTGCTGTGATGGCGTTCGACGAGATCGACAACGCGCCGGAAGAGCGCGAGCGCGGTATCACGATCGCAACGGCTCACGTGGAGTACGAGACGGACAACCGTCACTACGCGCACGTCGACTGCCCGGGTCACGCGGACTACGTAAAGAACATGATCACCGGCGCGGCGCAGATGGACGGCGCGATTCTGGTGTGTTCGGCCGCCGACGGCCCGATGCCGCAGACGCGCGAGCACATCCTTCTGGCTCGCCAGGTTGGCGTTCCGTACATCGTAGTCTTCCTGAACAAGGCGGACATGGTCGATGACGAGGAGCTGCTTGAGCTGGTCGAGATGGAAGTCCGCGAGCTGCTCGACAAGTACGAGTTCCCCGGCGACGACACCCCGATCATTATCGGCTCGGCGCTGCACGCGCTGACCGGTGAAGACGACGCTCTCGGCAAGGACAAGATCCTTGAGCTGATGGACGCCGTCGACAGCTACATTCCGACGCCTGAGCGTGAGATCGACAAGCCCTTCCTGATGCCCATCGAGGACGTGTTCTCGATCTCGGGTCGCGGCACGGTGGTTACCGGCCGGGTCGAGAGCGGCATCGTCAAGGTCGGCGAAGAGATCGAGATCGTCGGCATGGGCGACCGCTTCAAGACGACGGTCACCGGCGTGGAGATGTTCCGTAAGCTGCTCGACCAGGGCCAGGCCGGCGACAACGTCGGTTGCCTGATTCGCGGCATCAAGAAGGA
>JAUICO010000011.1 GCA_030427825.1 bacterium
CAACTGCGGTGGCTGCTTCGACGCTACCGCGTGCAATGACGCCGGCTGTACATGGAACCAGCAAGGTGAAGCCATGTGGTGCACGGACTCCGCGGACTGAGATGAGAATCTACAGGTAGGGCGAGAAGAGCCAGAAGAAGCCATCGATCAGACGCCCGACGAAAGAGCGCGAGTCGATCTCGGCCCGGGTGTACTCGCGAGAGCGCGTCTTGATGTCGTCGATGTAGGCGATCACTGCCGTGCTCAGCGTTGGGTCCACCACCTCGACGGCGACCTCAAAGTTCAGGCGCAGAGAACGCGGATCGACATTCGCCGAGCCCACCTGAATGTAGTGTCCATCGACGACGAGGAGCTTCGTGTGGGCGAAGGGAGCGGGCTGCAGCACGACACGAACGCCGTTGTCGATCAGCTCGCCGATCATCCGTCGCATTGCCGCATGCACGTACACGAGGTTGGTGACCTCGGGCAGAATGACTGTGACACTCACGCCGCGCAGCGCGGCTGAAATCATCGCCGAACGAATGTCCTCGGGGGGCAGAAAGTAGGGCGAGATGATGTCGACGGAGCGCTCTGCCGCGGCGACAACGCCCGCATAGACCATGCGAAGGCGGTTCATGTCCTGGCCGGGCCCGTCGGGGATCATGCGGCACAGTGCGTCAAAGCCCGTGGCGTCCTCACCGGGGTCTCCGTCGCCGACCGCGACGTAGCTTTCGGGCCGTCGCGCGGCGAAACACCAGTCTTCGAGAAAGAGGCGCTCCAGGTCTTCGGCGATGGGTCCGAGGAAACGGCATTGCGTGTCGGCTACGGGCTTCTTCGTCTCCGGTCGGGCGACCATGTGTCGTCCACCGATGTTGAGGCCGCCGGCGAAGGCGAGGCGGCTGTCGACGCTCAGGATCTTTCTGTGGTTTCGCAGATTGATGTTCCACTGCGGCGGGATGAGACGCGGAGGCAGAAAGGAGAGGACTCGGATTCTGCGACGCCTGAGGATGCGATGCATGAAAGAGCGGCTGATGATGTCTCCCATTCCGTCGAGGAGCACGCGAACGTCCACGCCGCGTTTGTGCGCTCGCTCGAGGGCATCTACGAAGCGCATGCCGAGCTCGTTTCGCTCGAAAATGTACACAGCGAGCCAGACGCGGTCGGTTGCCTCCTCAATCGCACGCAACATCTCGGGGTACGCTTCGTCCCCGTTGATCAGCAGCTCTACGCTGTTTCCGGCGCGCAGGGCATGCGGCGACACGGACTGACCGATCGACAGCAGGCGCGTGATGCCGTCGTCTTCGCATAAGTCGCCGATGCGTCGGCGCTCCCGGTCAATGTCTTCAAGTTGCGCGGGCCGCGCAGCGAATGCGGAGATGCGGCCATGTCGCTCAAGCTGCGGCCGCACCCGATTGACCGCGAAGATGGCGTACAGAAATGCGCCCAGAAATGGGTAGCCGACGACCATCAGGATCCAGCCGAGCGCCGAGCGCGGGTCGCGCTTGTGCAGGAGCGCATGCCCGACCACCGGGATGGTGAACGCCAGGTGCAGGCACAGGATCCAAAGTGAGACGCGGGACATTCCCTTCGATCCGGGCCTACGAGGGATTGACTCGGCGATGCTTGCCCAATGCGGCGCTCGTGTCGACCTTTCCCTCGGTCGGCAGGTGCCCGATGGCAATGCCGATTGCTGAAACGGCCTCGGCAGGGGCGCCGCCCCTGACCCCGCAGGGGGACTGAGTTCCCCCGGCCCTCCTGACTGGATGAGGCCGCCGGCCAACGGATACCGAGAGCACGCAGAGATGGCATTCTTCGGACATATTCGACCCACGGCGCGGCATCTGGCCGTTCGCCGTTTCGCCGGTTCGCGCCCCTTTTATGAGGAGCGCGACGCCGGGCTGCGAGTGGCTCATCTTTCGGACCAGCACGTGGGACGGGTCACTCCGGACGCCCTGCAGCAGGCGGCGATCGCGGCGGCAAACGACGCGAGTCCGGACCTCGTTCTGCTGACGGGAGACTACGTCGCCTATGGTCTGGAGTATCTGGACCAGCTGAAGACCTATCTGAGCGCGATCAATGCGCGTGCCTTCGCCGTGCTGGGGAATCACGATCACTGGGCCGACGCGGGCGAGATTCGGCGTGTGCTCGGCGAGGCCGGCGTAGAGGTGCTGACCAACGAGTGGACGACCATTCATTGCCACGGTGACGCGGTGCAGATTGTGGGCGTTGACGATGCCTATACCGGCCATGCGGACGTCGACGCGGCGACCCGTGGTCTGGACCGCCGCGTCCCGACACTTGCCCTGTCCCACGTTGGCGAAGTCGCAGATCCCTTGTGGGACCGGGGCGCGAGCTTTGTATTCAGCGGTCACACCCACTCCGGCCAGATCGCGGTGGGCGGTATCTCGAAGCTGGCGCTGGGACGCCTGGGTCGCCACCGCTACATTCACGGCCTGTATGGATGCCGTCACCATGAGCAGGACGCAGGTGCGCTCTACGTGAACGCCGGTATCGGGTCTTCGCGCGTCAGCCTGCGCCTCGGTGAGCGAGCCCGCCCCGAGGTTGCGGTGTTTGACCTGCACACCCGCCCGGGAAGCTTCGACGAACACCACTCCGAGCAGCTCCGTGTGTGAATGAACGAGCGCTCCGGGGATACACTCAGGCAGCGGTGGGAGGCGCGCCGCCACACCTTTGCTGACGACGTCGAGCTGGATCGCAGCAGGTTTCGTCGCGCGCTGTGGTTTTCTGCCGGCATGCTCAGTCTTGTCCTGGGCATTATCGGACTGTTGCTGCCACTGGTCCCAACAACGCCCTTCATCATCCTGGCGGCCGCGGGTTTTTCGCGCTCGTCGTCGCGCTTCTACAACGCGGTGATGAGTCAACGCACCGTGGGGCCGCTGGTCTACGAATGGCGCGAGCGTCGAACGATCCCCAGGCGAGCGAAGGTGGCAGCGTGCGTTGTCATCATCATCACTTTCGGCGTCACCGGCGTCTTCGTCATTCATCATCCGGTGCCGCGTGTTATCATCGCCTCGATCGGAGCGTCGGTCGCCCTGTGGATCGTGACGCGCCCTTCGGCATCCTGAGCGTTGCGCGTCCGGGTGACGCAGGCGATGACACCCCGGCAGGGCTTCGTTCACGCCGCTGTTGCACAGGTCGATCGCGCCCGCGGCGCGTTGAGATCAGGGAGGCCGAACGGGGAAGGCGGCGCCACGGTTTACACCCGGCGCAGCTTCGGCCACCATTGTCGCGGCGATAGCGGAGGCATCGATGTACACAGAGAAGACGATCAGGTGGAGTGCGTGTCTCCTTGCTGCCGCAGTGGCGTTGACCACGACGTCGAGCGCGGCCGCATTCTGCGGCTTCTATATTTCGGGCGCAGAAGGTTCCCTGGTAAACAACGCGACGATGGTCTCGATGATGCGCGAGGGCACGCGCACGGTGCTCGCGATGCAGAACAATTACGAGGGGCCCGCGAGTGATTTCGCCCTCGTGATCCCGGTGCCTGAGATCCTCAGCGAAGAGAAGGTTCGCACCCTGCCCCGCGAGACCTTCGACCGCCTGGACGCGATGGCCGCGCCCCGCCTCGTCGAATACTGGGAGCAGGACCCCTGCTTCCGTCCGGAGCGTCGTGAGCGGATGATGGCGCGCGGCGGCGCGACGGCGATGGCGCCTGAGCCCACGTTGGACGCGGAGGAAGCAGACTACGGCGTCGAGATCGAGGCGGAGTTCGCTGTCGGCGAATACGAAGTTGTGGTCCTCTCAGCGCGCGAAGCGACCGGTCTTGAGCGTTGGCTCAACGACAATGAGTATCAGATCCCCGACGGAGCGGCGCCCTATCTGCGTCCCTACATCGAGTCGGGGATGTACTTCTTCGTTGCGAAGGTGAACGCCGAGCTCGTCACCTTCTCGGACGACGGTCGCACGATGCTGTCGCCACTGCGCTTTCACTACGACAGCGAGGCTTTCGACCTGCCGATTCGCCTTGGTCTTATCAACGCGGACGGGCCGCAGGACCTGATCGTGCACATTCTCGCGCCCAACCAGCGCTACGAGGCCGCGAACTACACGAACGTAACGATTCCAACCAACCTCGATGTCACAGACAGAACTCGCGATAACTTCGGCGAGTTCTATGCGGCTCTCTTCGACCGCACGCTCGAACGCAATGAGAACGCGGTTGTGACGGAGTACTCGTGGGCGGCGTCCACGTGCGACCCCTGCCCGGGAGTTACGCTGCAGTCCTCCGACTTCACGCTGCTCGGCGCGGACGTCCTGCCGAGTACCGAAGACGCGGCCTACTCGATGAACTGGCAGCTGCGCACGAACTTCGCGCAGGTGACTGCCGCCGGCGAGGTGAACCCGAAGTACATTGAGCGAGACGCACGTTCAGCGGAGCAGTCCTGGCTTGTCTGCCACCGAATCCACGGCGGCGAAGAGCTGGGCGATCTCGATTCCGAGCTGCAGTTTTCGGTAGGTGCGGATGGCTCGCTGAGCGGCGTGACTGTGAGCGGAGGCGGCAGCGAGGACTTTCGCGACTGCGTCGCGGATTCTATGAGCCGCGTACACTTCACGCGTCCCACGGGCGGCAACGCCACGGCAACGCTGCGCTTTGGTATCTCCGGACAGCGGCAATATCGCGGCCGAGGCAACCCGGGCCGCGAGCTGGTGCTTACGCGCCTGCACATGCGCTACTCACCCGACGCGCTCGGCGAAGACCTTGTGTTCCGCGCCGCGCCGCCGATCGAAGGCGGCCGCGAAAACCGACGAGGTGGAGTCCTTGAAGAAGGCGCAACTCCGTCATCGGTGAACAACTTTCAGGGACGCTACGCCATCCGCCATCTCTGGGAAGGCCCGATTGAGTGTGAGAATCCTCGCCGCGGCGTCTGGGGTGGTCCGCCAAACGGCCGTCAGCCGCCGGTCGCCGCAGCCCGAGACCTGGCTTTCGCCCAACGCGGTCGAACTGCCCTCGCAAGCTTCCTCGCCGAGGATGTGCCTGAGTTGGGGATCGAGGTCGAGTAGCCCGGCTTCTTTCCCGGGTTCGGAAGCGGCAGGTGGTTGACCGCGTGCACAGCCCAGCGACCCCTGGTGGTTGACCGTGCGAGCACAGCGCTTATCCTTCGATCTCATCACACAAGCTGACGAGAAGACTCCTATGAAGACGGGTACACCTGTGCCGACCGCCTGCATCGCGGCGATGTTGTTGTTTGCGCTGGTCGGATGTTCTGAGGATACGACCAGCGATGACGTCACGGACACCGGCGGCAGCGACGCGGCGGCTGATGCAGATTCCGGCTCCAACGTGGGACCCTCTTTTGACGGCCAGCCCACGAGTGAGGAGTTGTTTTCAAACTCCGTTACCAGCGTGGTCCTGGAAGTGGACTATGAGGACGGCGCGGCGCCCTACATGAGCACCGGTCCCGTAGCGGGCTCCGACCCCTGGGAACTGAGTCAACGCAACCTGGACCGTCTCTTCGAGGACAACGGCGCAGTGGTGACCGTGCCGGGAGCGCTGTCGGACATGGAGAACATCGGCGACACGGGCCGCGACTCTCATACGGTGCAGCAGATCCTTGATCTGGCCGACCAGCATCGAGACATGAGTTCAGGCGGGCACACCGCGACCTATTACATTATCTGGTTGGACGGGCACTTTGCGGACGGCGACGGTGCAGTGGATAATGTCCTCGGAGTGTCACTGGGAGACACCGGTGTGATCGCGATGTTCAAGCCGGTGATTGAGTCGCTGGGCGCAATCGAAGCGACGCGTGCCTTCGGAGAGCAGGCCGTGCTGATTCACGAGTTCGGTCACGCCGCCGGCCTGGTGAATCGAGGAGTTCCTCTGACATCCGAGCATCACGACGCCGAGCACGGAGCACATTGCATCAACCGCAACTGCGTCATGCACTACACAAACGAAGGCGCAGCCGAGCTGGCGACCTTCGTCGCGAGGGTCGTGACCGCCGGCGACGTGGTCCTGTTTGGCGACGAGTGTTTGGACGACGTAGACGCGCTCGCGGAGTGACAGGGCGCCAGGGAGACCGTAGCACGGCCGGGCTTCCGCAGAAGCCTGCAACAATTCCGTACGCAGTGTCTGACTGTGCTGCCCGAGTCACCGATCGACGGCGTCACCTGGCGTCAGCGCCTTCTATCTCGACCTCGACGCCGTCCACCACGTCCTCGTCCGGGTGAAGGATGACAAGGTCGCCGGCCTCAAGCCCGCTGAGCACCTGCCCGTAGAATCCGTTTTGTTCGCCGAGCTCGACTTCACGTCGCTCGGCTCTGTCGCCTTCCACCGCATAGGCGGCCCAGCTCTCGCCATGGCGAAACGCCGCGCCCAGCGGCAACATGACAACGTCGTCTTCGCGCCACACAGATATCAGAGTCTCTACGCCAAAACCGTCGCCGAGGGTGGACCAGAGCTCTGCGTCGCTGTCGATGTCCAGGATGACATTCACCCTCTGCTCTTCTACGCCGATGGAGGAGAGCCTCGTGAATGCCCGTGGTTCTACGTGGCGGACGTGCGCTTCGAGCGAGCGTTCTCCGCCCCACCTCACCACCTCGGCGACATCGCCCGGTTCGATACGTACGGCGACGCTGGTGAGTACGTCGACGACGAGCTCCAGTGCCGTGGGATCGCCGATCTCGATCAGCGGCGTACCTATCGGAACAACGCCGGCGTCACGGTGCAGCACCTGGAGCACAACTCCTGATATGGGGGCTGTCACAGCCACGTGACCGTCGTCCCCGCCGCTCTCGTCGTCTCCGTCGTAGCGGGCCAATACCGACTCCGCGGCGGCGACCTCGTGGCGCGCGGCGCGTGAGCCGTAGCGCGTGGATTGCAGCTGATCTTCAGCGCGCGCCAGCTCAGCCTGCAGGCGATCTACAGACTGTTGTGTGCCGAGACCGCGCTCGACCACACGCTCGATTCGTTCAAGTTCGTTGCGGGCGTAGTCGCGTGCGTTCCGTGCCAGTGACTCCGCGGCCTGCGCCTGCCGATAGGACGCGCGTACCGCGGACAGGCGTGCGCGGGCGGTCGCGCGGCTCTGTGCGTCCAGAAGGGGCGCCGTCGTGGGGTACAGTCCCGCGATCTCGGCGCCCGCTTCGATGCGGTCTCCGACGTTCAGAGTCAGCCGGGCCATGTTTCCGGTGACCGGTGCTGTCACCGTGTATCGATCACGCACTCGGCTCTGCCCGTCGGCGCGCACGGTGACCTCCATCTCGCCCCGCTCGACGGCGGCGACTTCGACCGGCACAGGCCTGGGCAGCGCGGCATACACGATGGCGGCGATAACGAGGGCCGCAGCGACGACAAGCGCAACGCGAGACAACAGCTTTCGAATTCTGCGTCGTCGTGATGCTGAGGCTTCACCGCCGGATGTTTCGTTCATCGTTCAGCTCCGTGTCTTGAGCACAGCGATCAGGTCAAGGGAGTCCAGCTTGCGCCGCACCAGAAAGCCGCTGATCGCGGCCGCGATGACTGTGACCAGGGCTGCAAACACGTAGGTCTGCAGCGAGATCACGGCCGGCATGCGAAAATTCTCGGGGTCCGTGGCCAGCAGCGCGCTTGTGGCCTGTTTGCCCAACCACATTCCCAGGGGTAGCGCGCACACGACCTGCAGCGCGAGCTCACCCAGAAGCACCGTCGAGATCTCACTGCGCCGAAATCCAAGCACACGCATGCTGGCGAGATCTCGGCGTCGCGTCGACAGCACAATGCGCGCGTTGTTGTATACGATACCGATGGCAATGATCGAGGCGAAGAAGGCGAGCACGAGGGACATGCCCAGCATCATCCCGCCCTGCTGTTCTTCGAAGTTGGTGCGCGCCTCCGCAGGGCTCGAGACTCCGGCCACACTCGGAATGTCGCGCAGTCGGTCCTCTACGGCGGCGATCGCACCCGGGCGGACGTCGAGCAGCAGAGTCGTGATCGTTTCAATGCCGTCAGTAAAAACAAACATGTCGGCAGAGCGCATGTAGCCCTGCATCCCGATCATATCCCTGACGACACCCGACACCGCAACCTGCACTGTCCGCCTGTCCCCACGCATCATCTCAATGTCGACCGTGTCGCCAACAGAGACCATGAGGCGTTCAGCCAGGATATCGCTCAGTACAACGCCTCGTGACGGCATCATCATCGCAGCGCCATCCCGATTGAGAAGGCGCCGCAGCCGCCGCTCTTCGGGCCAGCCCTGGACGGCCACGTCCCGAGAACGCGAGCCGTAGCTGATTCGCACCGGCAGCTCGTTGATCGCTTCAACATGCCTGACACCGGGCATTGCTGCGAAGGTGTCGATGTCAGCGGCCGGGATGGGATCGCTGAGGGCAACGGTGATGTCTTCCTGCATTACCCGGCCGTATTGCAGGTCGAGGAGATGCCCGATCGAGTCGGAGGCAAAGCGCCCGATAATCATGATCGCGACGGCGAGAGAAATGCCAATGACCGACGCGATCACGCGACCCGGCCGCCGTGTGACTTCCCGCAGGACCATCTGGCCCGCGGGTCCCACCAGGTACTCGGTCCACGTTGCAGCGCCGCCGCCGCGATAGTTGGGCGGCGCAGCAGGTCGCATCGCTTCGGCGGGGGCGAGCGCGACGATTTTTCGGACCGAGACAAAGGCTCCAACCGCCGCCGCCAGGAAGCTGATCGCGATCGAGATCACGACCGTGATCGGCTGTAGCTCAGCCTTCAGATCCGGAAAGCGAAAGTAGGGTCGATACAGAGAGAGAAGCGGGTCACCGAGAGCGGCACCGAGTGTGATACCGAGCGCAGCGCCGAGCAGTACGATGACACTTACCAGCTTGAGAAAGTGCAGGCCGATCGAAGCGTTCGAATAGCCGACTGCCTTGAGGGTCGCGACCTGTGGCCGCTGCAGCTCGACGATACGACCGAGCACCGTGTTGAGGAGGAACGCCGCGACCGAGAGGAAGATCAAAGGAATGATGGTGACCTGCGCCTGCAGCCCGGCGAGCTCGGATTCGATGAAGTGATCAGATGTGTGTTTGTTTCGGGCGAAAGCCGGGAAGCCTCCGTATGGGTCCAGCACACGATCGACAGCGCTGAGCACGGCACCCGTTGAGGCTCCGGGTTGCAGGGTGATGGCGATATCGTTGAAGGCCCCGTCCATATCGAAGGCCGGCGCGATGGATGAGTAGCGCATCCAGAGGACGGCGTGGGACCCGGGTGTAGAGCTGAGCATGTCGCCGCCAACGACAAGAACAAACTCGGGACTCATGCCGAGCCCGGTGATGTGCAGGTTCTGCAGCGTGCCGTTGATGACGACCGGGATGTGGTCGCCGACGTGTATGTCGTGAGTTTCCGCGTAGTGCTCGAGCAGCACCGCCTCGTCACTCCTGACGGGGTCGGGCAGTCGCCCGCGCGTGAGATGAATGCGGTTCAGCGGCTGGCGCTCGTGATCAGAGATGGTCACGATCTGCCCCGACGCCGGCCGGTTTCCGTTGCCGCCGGGCAGCAGCACCGGCTCAACGACGCGGGTGGCTACGAGAGATACGCCGGGCAGGGTGCGCAGCTCATCAATGACGCGGTTGGGTGCACGCCGGGCCGAAGCAAACACCTCGGGAAAGCGATACTCACGGTAGTAATCGGCGCGTGTTTGTTGGAGAGTCTGATACGCGCCCTGCATCGCGATGAAGCCGGTGATCCCGGTCGCAACGACGAGGCAGATCGTGAGCACCTGACCGCGGACCTGACCGAGGTCGCGTAGGAGCTTGCGATCGAGTGCGCTTACCATTCGATCTCGATCGCTTTTCGGATGTTTGTATTGCGGACGTCGCTCTGCAGTCGCCCGTCAGTCATCGTAACAACTCGCGTTGCCATCGCTGAGATCGGGGCGTTGTGGGTGATGACGGCGGTGGTGGTTCCGAGCTCGTGGTTGATGCGTTCCAACACCTCAAGCACTCGGACGCCTGTCTTGAAGTCCAGGGCGCCGGTGGGCTCGTCGCAGAGGAGGATTTCAGGCCGCTTGGCGATCGCGCGTGCAATAGCGACGCGCTGCTGTTCACCGCCTGAGAGCTGTGCGGGAAAGTGGTCCATCCGGTCGCCCAGGGCCACAACGTCGAGGGCGGCTTCCGGCGTCATCGGGTTCTGAGCAATCTCGGTAACCAGGGCCACGTTTTCGCGCGCGGTGAGGCTGGGAATCAGGTTGTAGAACTGAAACACGAAGCCGACGTGGTCTCGGCGAAAGTTGGTCAGTACCCGGTCCGTGGCGTGGGTCAGATCCTGATCGCGATACATGACGCGGCCTGAGGTCGCGGTGTCGAGGCCGCCGATAATGTTGAGGAGTGTGGACTTTCCGCTGCCGGATGCGCCGACAAGGACCATCAGTTCGCCGGCGTGCAGCGACACGGTGACACCGCGTACTGCGTGTACGTCGACGTCTCCCATTCGGTAGATCTTGCTGACGTTGATCGCCCGCAGGACTTCTTCGCCACTCTCAGGTCGTGCAGTCATCGCAGGGCAGAGCTATTCGCCGCCATGGTGCCCCGCAACGGGGATTCGTCAGGAGGCGAGTGGAGGCCGCGGCGTCGGATGTCGCGTGTCCTGGCCGCCGGCTGTCACGACGGCAGTTCGTCCGCCGATCAGCGCCCGCAGCCGCCGCCTTCGGGCAGCACCATCGAAGCGCGCTCGATGACCAGAGATCGCATGACGCCTTCGCTGTCGATGACCTCAAGCTGTACGGGAGCGCCGAGCTCGCCACGCAGGGCAGAGACATAGTCGATCACAGCGGCGCCTTCGGTCGCGAGGCCGTCGATCGAGGTGATGCGGTCTCCGGCTTCGAGACCAGCAGCCGCGGCCGGGAGTCCGTCCATCACGCGGCCGACGTAGACGCCGCCTTCGTTGTCCTGTCGAAGGCTGACCCCAACGCCGGCGAAGTCGCGATCGCGAATCAGCTGACGCCGAGTCTGGCAGTAGCTCTGCGTCAGAGCATAGTTCTCGCGGGTGATGACCACATCGCGTTCGGCGTTGTCGCTGACGACGGTCAGTGTGACGTCCGCACCGACATCGCCACGGACGAGTTCAATGAAAGTCTGCTGATCCATGGTGTCGGTGTCCATCTGGTCGATTGCGATCACCCGGTCGCCGGCTTCGAGGCCTGCAGCCGCAGCCGGCATGCCGTCGATCACCGAGCGAATCATGAAGGCGCCGGTATCTGCACGCTGGATGCGGATGCCGACCATTCCGCTCTCGATGAGCTGCGGAGCGCGGGTGACGTCGATGAGACGGACCTGTTCGGCCTGCGCGGCGGGCTGGGCGTCGAGGGCCACAACTTCGTGAGTGACCGAGGTGTTGAGGGCCTCAGCGCCAGGTGCTGTGGCGGCGGCAGCGCTTTCGCTCGCGGTGCCCTCAGTGGTGCCGTCGAGAGCTTCGTCGCAGCCGGTCAGGCCTGCGACGCAGAGAATCAATGCCAATGCGATGCGTTTCATTCGATGTCCTTGTGTTGCTTTTGTCCCGCCGCCTCAGATCATAACAGTCGGACAGGCGTAAGGACACCGAGCCGCGGGCAAAAGGTCTTTGTGCCAGACTTTTCGGGCGAATCGCTGCGTGCACGTCGGGTGAAATGGAGCGGGCTGATGCCCTGCCGGGTTCAGGCGCCGCGGTGACCACCGGTCAGTGTCGGCTGCCGAGGTTGGCTGTTAGAGTGTCGTTGCGGGTATTCTTTCGGAGGACAGGATGAAGGTCACAATGGTCCACGATCAACAACTTCGTTGGGCTCTGTTCTTCGGCCTGCTGCTGAGCCTGGGTATCGCGGGCTGCGACGACGAGTCGGACGTGCAGGGCGCCGTCGATACCGATTCGAGCGACGTTTCCGACACCGGCGCCGGAGATGCGGAACGCGATGTTGCGGATGATGTCGACGCTCCGGACATTGCCGATACGCCGGATGTCGCGGACACGCCGGATGTCGCGGACACGTTGGACGCCGCGGACACGCCGGATGTCGCGGACACGTTGGACGCCGCGGACACGGCTGACGGCCAGGATATTGCAGATGTTTCGGACGTATCGGACGCGGCGGATGCTGCGGACGCGGCGGATACCTCGGATGCGGCGGACGCCGCAGACCTGTCCGATGCCACGGAAACCTCTGATGGCGCGGATATCGTGGACGCTTCCGACGTTGCAGATGCCGGCGCGACGCCCCTGCAATTCGAGATGTATCTCGACGATCAGAACGTGCTCAATATGCGTACGAATCTCTCAGCATTTCCGCAGAGTTGTGTCGCCGACACTATCGAAGTCTCCTGCGAGGATCTGGATCAGGACGGTATCACAGACGCCTGGGAGCAGCTGGTGCTCGAGCGCTTCGTACCGCTGCTGCGCTTTGACGAATCCGAGCAGCTCATCAACGACGATGCTGCGGTGCTACATGCAGTCGGCAGGGTAGCGCCTCTGGCGACCGCGCTCTTCCGCGCCGACGTGTACATCATGCTTGGCTACAGCCGTGACTACGGTTCGTGTCTGGGCATCTCGTCCCACAACGGTGACTCGGAGCGGGTGGCTCTGCGGCTCGTCGATCTGGAGGGAGCGGACGGCCGGCATCTGCGCATTGAGCAGGCGTATACAGCCGCCCACGAAGGCTCCGTGACTGACAATGGTGTTGTGTTCTCAGGCGAGTCCCTGTCCGAGCTGGTCTATGACATCACTGCCGACGTCACGGGGACTCGGTGGGTGGTGTTTCCCGCCGCGGACAAGCACGCGACGCACGCGACGATTGAGCGCTGCGAATCGGTGTCGGTGATTCCCTGTGTCGACGAGGACTGCGCACCCGACGGTGTCGACGACCCGGGGAACTATGACCGCATCCCGGGCGTCGTGAACGCCGGAGAAGACGCCCACCGCCTTTTCGATGACCTCACAGGCATTGGGTTTCCCGGCGATTTCGCGTGGACCGAAGACGAGTTCTGCGGTGGACTCGGCGGCTCGTCCTGTTCGTCTGCTGTTCGGGAGAAGCTGCTGGATAACCCCTTTGAGTAGATGCCGGACTTCGCCTGTCCATTGCGCCGGCCGGCGGCACCTCCTACCCTCTCGCCTCAAATTCGGGAGGTTGTGTGGTCGCAAAGGCCCTGTTCAAGCGCGAAGAAGAGCTGGCGCGTGTCTACGGCACGCGAAAGGTCGACGTGCTTCTGCAGTCTCTACGCTGTCCGGAGTGCGGCGCCGAAGGACTGCGTCGCCGCCGCTACGTAGGCATGGGCTACGGCGACGTCGCAGCGGTCGAAAAGCGCATGCTGCAGGCCATTGCGCGGCGCTTCGATTCGTCCTGTCGCAAGTGTGAGACCGGCAAGCTGCAGGGCGACGGGCGGGCGCACATGTATGCGCTCTACAGCGACGCCGAGCGCTCGCATCTGGTTGTCCACCTGGGGTTGACGCGAGAGGACGATGGTCGCGTTCGCGTGCGCCGGCGATGCTGGATTGTGCCGCTCGATGGGACCTCGCAGCCCATCGAAGAAGATGACGAGCGACTCCATGCCTGGTGGCTGGAGTCCCGCGTCCGGCAGGCGTTGCAGCTCCGTGACGAAGCCTCCGTTCGGAAGGCCTTCGTTCAGCTCGCCGACCAGGGCATCAACACCGGCCTGGTTCTGCGCGAACACGCACATTTTCTGCTCGAAAGCGGCCTCAACGCCGAGGCCCTGGCGATCATGCAGAAGTCTCTCGCCGAGGATCCGGAGCAGCCGGAGCTGCTTCGACGCGCAGCGCTGCTCTACGCCGGCTACGGCAACCCGGGAGCTGCCGCGGACCTCTTCGTACGCGCCCACGACCTTATTGGCGGCGATACGGTGCTGCCGGACCTGATCCGGGCTGCGTATCAGGCGCGGCGCTACGGTATGCTGCAGGTGGCGGCGGACCAGCTTCTCGAGCGCGATCCCGAGAACCTTCTGGCGCTGAAGGCCCTGGTCTGTTGCCAGTCAGCGTCGCGAATCAGGAGCCTCCAGGGAGCCTGGCAATCCCTCGCACGTGCAGCCGAAGCTGCCGGCGATCGCACCTCCGCGCACGCGGGCCGCAGGTGGAGCGAGATGCTCGGATCGGCGATTCCCGACTGGGAGGCATCGCTCTCTGCGCGTGCATACGCCAGGTCCCTGGCAGAGTCGCTGGAGAACGCCGGATGCGACGTCGAGACCTCGCCTTCTCCGCTGATCGCGGGGGACGCGAATATCCCCTGCGATCTCGAGTTCACGACGCCTGAAGGCGACCGCTACGTAGTATTTCTCATCGCCGGTCAGGTGCGCACTCACGTGGAACGTACGCTTCGCGCCGCGTTCGCCGCTCTCGCCGCTGACCCCGAACGCACCGGTGCGCGTCCGCTGCCGCTCTCTGTGCAGCCTCTCCCCTGGGCGATCATGCGCTACGCGGCGGGTGATTCGGTGGCTGCGCTCGACCTCGGCCTGGACGCCGACACCACTCTCTCAGCACATACCGAGAACATCGCGACCATGCTGTGGGCCGCCGAACGCTACTTTGGGATGCTGCTGGACTTCACGCCCGACTCGTTGCGTGATGTGGACGCCATCCTTGAGCGCTATCACGAGAGCGGATTGGGGAGCGCGGGATTCCCCTTGCAATGCGCGATCGCATCCTACGTCGGTGAAGTTGTCCTGCGCGAAGTCGAGGGCGCAGCCTGGAAAGACGGAGACGCCGAGATGGACCCGCGCCTGATTCAGCTGCCGGGAGGCGGCGAGGTGAATGTGCTGGGGAAGATCGGCAAGTATCTGCGCAATGGCTCGGAAGACAGCGTGTATCACTTCGCCACGACAGCGATTGAGCTGGCAGACTCGGCCGAACCCACAGATTCCGGCGGAGGTGCGAAATGAGTGTCGAGCGTACAGAGACAATCGACGCTGCCACGGCGCGTGATGGATACGCGGTCCTTTCGATTCACCAATTCGATGACTGGGAACCTGCCGACGAGAGGGTGGAGCAGTTGCGTCACAAGCTCGCGACCTACGAGCGCTTTCTCGCCACGCCGCGCTACCTGGCGCACTTTCACGCGTTGCCGGTGCGCATCGAGCTGGTCACCTCAAGCCCGCCGCCGGAGGAAGTTCGCCGCATCTGCCGCCAGTGGAATGTTGAGCTCAGCGAGCCGGTGGACGACGAGTAGCCTGTCCGTGACTGCGGGCGACGCAACGGCGCTCCACCAGCACCGACTCTCCCCCCGGAATCGGCGAGAAATCGCCACAACGGGAGAGGGTCCGATGAACGATATAGGGTCAGAGTTCGAAGCGGGTCGGCAGGCTCAGGCTGAATCGACACGGGGTGTGCGTACGTCGGCGGATACGCAGGTGCTCCCGCGGCGCCATGCGGCCCTGCTTGAAGCGCGCTCTCTGGTCGCCGGTATCCCTGACGAGCCGTTCACCACTCCACCTGCGGAGCTGATGGCGACGATCCTGGAGCAGCCGGCCCGATTTCGAGAGGCGGTCATCGAGGTGCTGGCAGGTGGTCCCGCGCCGGATGGAGGCAACGAGTCAGGTTGGCGCGTAGCGTGGTTGATCAGCATCGTGGGAGACTGGCGCGACGCCTCTGCGATTCCGGTCCTGATTCAGCACCTGAAGACCTCGCACCACTATGGCTGGGACGACCTGATTCAGGCATTCACCCGCATCGGGGCACCGGCCCTGCGACCGCTGGTGAGGGCGGCGCTGTCGCAAAGTCTGGATCTGACAGCACGTCGGAGAGCGCTGCGAGCGCTGGGTAGTCTCGCACTTGCGGCCCGGCGACACGGCAACGAAGCGGCGTGGCGCTCGGAGGCGGGTCACGTGCTTGATGAGGTGATCGCCACCCTGCGACTCTTTCTGTATCGCGAGCGGGTGGAGGCGCAGGAGCTGGTGCAGGAGTCGGCGTCTCTTCTCTGCGACCTGCGGGTGGAGGCCGCATGGGAGCGCATCGAATCGCTGCTCCGATCTGGGAAGATCCCCGCCGATGCGGACTTCACCCTGCAGATTGCCCGTTCGGCAATGAATGGACGACTCAGCAACCGCGATCTCGGAGGATATCACTACTCCTACATGGATAGTTTTCGGCAGTCCCCGGACCGGTACGGCACGGACCGGTACGGCACGGACCGATCGCCTGGAAAACCTGTCTAGAGCGATGCGATCGACGTACGGCGAAAAAAATTCCGATCTTCCTGTGACCGGAAACAAAGGCCTGGAGTCAGTGGTTGTGAAAGGCGCCCGCTGTGTGGTGCGCGTAACTGCCACCGCGATGCATCGCATCACATGACCCGTACGGCGACCGTCCTTTCAAAAACCAACATCGAGGACCCGGGACCCCCGGAGAAAGCATCAACCGCTGCGATGGATGACGTCACTCTCTCTGGAAAGGTCGCCGGGTCCTCCTCTTTTTGCGCCCGGACTCAGGGCAAAGGTGTCACCGACGGGGAAAACTCCAGATTTGTAGACAACACCGCGCTCGGCGGCGCGACCTCCTGCTTCGCAACACGCGAATCATCGCAAAGGAGGAAGCAATGGCCACACTCAGGATCACCGTTCTCACCGTCACCTTCGCCTGCACGCTCGTCACGCTATCATGGAGCGCGGTCGCCGCTGCGGATGACGCTGCACCGGTACCAGCGACAGCACCGGCAGAAATGTCTTCAGCGACAGCGGACGCGATGTCTCGCGTCGAAGCGCCGCATGAGCGCTACCAGCGAGGCCTGTTCTTTCGCGTCGGGCTGGGCGGCGGCTACGCGGGTACCGCTTTCAGCAACGCTGCCGTCGACATGGCGATCAGCGGTTTCGCGCCGAATGGCAGCTTGCAGTTGGGGGCCTTTGTCGTCCCCGGCCTCGCGGTGCACGCTGGATTTACATACTGGCAGCTCAGCAGCCCCGAATTGCTATTCGACAACGGCGACCCCTACGAGAGCGGTACCGGCACCGCAGAAGGTTTCAGGGTTTCCACACGCTCCGTCGAGGCCGGCCTGACGAAGTTCTTCGGTCGCTCCGGCGCGTTCCTCGGCGGCAGCATCGGTTGGGCCTCAATGGACCAGCACTGGAAGGATGCCGACCATGACCTCGACATGACAGGAGTGCAGGGCGAAGTGTTCGGAGGTTGGGAACGCGCGGTCTCATCGCAGGTTGGGCTCGGCGGGGAAGCCTTCTTCGCGTACCACTCCGTGACGAATGACGACATCAGCGATCCATTCGAAGGGTTCGCGATCGGACTCCGTGCAATCCTGACCCTGAACTGATTCGGGCCGCCGGTTGATCGCTATCCCGGGGCGGCGTCTCCCATCTCGCATCACGACGAGGCTCTTCCCGTAGCTCCCGGGTTCGTCGCCGGGCGCCGGCGATTCGATCCGCACCGTGTCGCCTCCCGACGTTGTCTATCGAGGCGCCGTGCTACCAGCAGTCTGTTCCCTCCCCGGGCCGCTGTGTACAATGAGGCCGTCTGCCCACGTCGCAGGCCGAACGCTATCTCGCCGCGAGCCTGTAGTCTGAGGGGCCCACGTGACCGCAAACCCGCCGAATGCAAACAATCCGTATCTGCTGGGTGGTTACGCACCGATCCATCAGGAGTCCGAGCTTCAGAATCTGGAGGTGATCGGCGAGATTCCGCGCGATCTCAACGGGCTCTTCGTTCGTAACGGCCCGAACCCACGCTACGTACCGAAGGGCCGCTACCACTGGTTCGACGGTGACGGAATGCTCCACGCGATACAGTTTGACGACGGTCGCGCGGTATATCGAAATCGTTGGGTGCAGACCTGGGGTCTGAAGCAGGAACAGGACGCCGGCGCCGCGCAGTTCAGCGGATTGATAGAGCCGGATTTTCGAAACCCTCTTGGGCCGATCAAAGACAGCGCAAATACCGATGTGTTGTATCATGGCGGGTCGCTTCGAAGTCTCTGGTACCGCAGCGGTGCGATGTACAATGTGGATCCGCTGAGCCTGGATACGAAAGGTCGGGAGAAGTTTGGTGGCGCCCTCAAGCACAGCCTTTCTGCGCACGCGAAGGTCGATGAGCGCACCGGTGAAATGTTTGTCTTTCACTACGGGCCGAACGCGCCACACATGTTCTATGGAGTCGTATCCGCGTCCGGCGAGCTGACGAATTGGGTGCCGGTCCAAACGCCGGGCCCGCGCTTTCCGCACGACATGGCGATCAGCGAGAACTACTCGATTCTGATGGATCTGCCCGTGTACATGAACCCCGAAGCATTGCAGGCGGGTAAGTGGCGGATGGACTTCTATCCCGAGAGCCGATCTCGCTTTGCGGTCATCCCTCGTCACGGCAACGAAGGTGACATTCGCTGGTACGATGCAGAGCCGTGTTACATTTATCACACGATCAATGCGTGGGAGGAGGGAGATTGGCTTGTCATGGTGGGGTGCAGGACGCCCGAACCGATTCCGCAGCGCGATGACAGTGACTCGGAGCTTCGACGCATGATCAAGCAGCTGCAGTTGAGAGCACACATGCACTGCTGGCGATTCAACCTGAAGACCGGAGAGACTCGGGAGCAGCAGCTGGATGATCGAAACACGGAGTTTCCGATGATGAACACAGCTCGGCTCGGGCTGCCCACGCGCTACTCGTACAATGTGACGATCGCGGACACCGACACACTCCTCTTCGGTGGTGTGGCGAAATACGACACCGAAGCTGACACCTGCACGGTGCACGGCTGGGGCGACGGTGTGTGGGGCAGCGAGGCGCCATTTTGCGGCGCTGACGGTGGTGTGGATGAGGATGACGGGTACGTTGTGGCGTTCACGTGGGACGAGAAGACGAATCAGTCCGAGTGCAGGGTCCTGGACGCGCGCCACATCGAGCTCGGACCGATCGCCCGAATCATCATTCCGCAGCGAGTGCCCCTGGGCTTTCATTCAACGTGGGTGTCAGCCGAGCAGTTGCGCCGTGACGGTCTGTGGAAAGCTGTCGAGTCTGCATGAGTGTGTTTGTTCTGGGCGGCTCGCACACGGACTTTGCCCGTAACTTCGCGCGCGAAGGGCTGGGTATCGGGGACATGATGCGTGTGGCCACTGTGGCCGCACTTGAGGACGCTGAGCTGGATGGCAGCGAGGTGCAGGTCGCGCACGTCGGGAACTTCGTCGCGGACCTTTTCTGCGGGCAGGGGCAGCTCGGCGGTGTGCTGGCCGAAGAGGTGCCTGCGCTTCGCGGAATTCCGACCTCTCGCCACGAGGCCGCGTGTGCCTCGGGGAGCATTGCCCTTCTCGCTGCGATGGCTGAGATCGAAGCCGGGCGTTACGATGTGGCGTTGGTCTGCGGCGTGGAGCAGATGCGCAACGTACACGGCGATGAGGCGGCTGCGCATCTCGGAGTGGCCGCCTGGGCGGGTCGCGAAGCTGTAGGCGCCCCCTACCTGTGGCCACGCATGTTCAGCGAACTCAGCGCAGAGTACGATCGTCGCTTTGGGATTTCGTACGAGCATCTCGGTGAGATTGCTCGCATCAACTACGAGAACGCGAGGGCGAACCCGAAGGCGCAGACTCGCAGCTGGTCGCTGACGCCGGGGTGCTTTCGTGCCGACGACACAGCGAACCCGGTGGTGGACGGGCATGTACGCCGATACGACTGCGGACGTGTTACTGACGGCGCGGCGACCGTAGTTCTTTCGTCAGAACGTGCCGCGTCCGGCTGGGCAACTTCGCGCGGCCGGTCGCTATCTTCAATTCCGCGCGTGAGTGGATGGGGACATCGCAGCGCGCGAATCAGCTACGCGGGGAAGGTCGCCGACAGCGCGGGGGAGGCCCTCGTGTTTCCGCATATTCGGAGCGCCGTTCTCGATGCCTGGGAGCGGGCGGGCGTGACCCTGCCGCAGATTGATATGTTCGAGGTGCATGATTGCTTTGCCATGACCGAATACATGCTGATCGATCACCTGGGGATTACGCCGCCGGGTCGTTCGTTTGAGGCCGTTGAAGACGGCCGAATTACTCGCGAAGGAGCGATCCCAATCAACCCCAGCGGCGGGTTGATTGGACTTGGACACCCGGTGGGGGCGACGGGTGTGCGAATGTTGTTTGATTGTGCTCAGCAGGTTGGCGGTCGCGCAGGAGAAACGCAGGTAGGTGGTGCACGGAGAGCGGCTACGCTCAACATCGGCGGCAGCGCGACGACCGTAGTTTCGTTTGTTGTTGAGACCGCAGCTCCATGAAAGAGGTTTGCATTGTCGATGTGCTCCGGACGCCTCGATGCCGGGTGACGCGCGAGGGTGGAGCACTGTCGGCGGTGCGTCCGGTGGAGCTGGTCGCCACACTTCTGCGAGAGTTGAGTCGTCGCATCCCCGGGATCGAGAATTCTGTGCGCGACGTGGTTCTGGGGTGTAGCACGGCATCTGGCGAGCAGGGCGCGAACGTCGCGAAGACGTCCGTGCAATGGGCCGGCTGGCCCGACGCCGTTCCGGGCCTAACGGTCAGCCGCTATTGCACATCTGGCCTGGACGCGATCCACACAGCGTCAGCGAGGATTCAGTGCGGAGCCGACGATGTATTGATTGCCGGCGGCGTCGAATCTATGTCACGAGTCCCGATGTTCTCGGACAGGGGCCCGTGGTTTGCTGACCCGGTCGTGTCGGCTCAAGCGCGCTACGTGCATATGGGAATTGCGGCTGATGTTGTTGCCGCCCTGGACGAGCGATCCCGCCCGGAGCTCGACGAATACGCGCTTCGATCACAACAGCTTGCGGCGGCATCGAGAGTCGAACAGCGGGCCGGCATCACGCCGGTGAATGCGAATGGTGTGTTGGTCGCGGATGATGATGCGCCGCGAGGCGGGGCAAGCGCCGGGTCTCTTGCAGCGCTTCCTGCGATCTTTGCAGGCAAACAATACGACGAGTTCAGGGAGCGCGCGCTTACCGAGTTCGCGCTCACCTCCGTTCCGGCTGTCCATACGGTTGGGCACGCGCCGGCCATCGTTGACGGTGCTTCGCTCGTGCTTCTTTGTTCTCGGGAGTTCGCGAGAGAGCGCGGCCTGGGTGTACGGGCGCAGGTTCGGGGTTTCGCAACGGCGTCAGCGCACCCGGTGTCGATGTTGACCGCGCACGTCGACGCGACGCGGCGTCTCTGCTCGCGAAGTGGCCTCGCACTGGAAGACGTGCACGTGTACGAGGTTAACGAGTCCTTCGCCGCGAGTGTGCTGCACTATCGTGACGCGTTGGGGATATCTGGGGTGCGCATGAACCCGTCGGGCGGAGCGATCGCACTGGGCCACCCGTTGGGCGCAACGGGCGGAGTGCTGGCGGGTCGGCTGGTGGAACAGCTGGAGGCGCGCGGCGGTGGAACCGGAATTGCGGCGATTCCCGCGGGCGCCGGCCTCGGCGCTGCGACGGCGATCCATGTCCCGGCCGAAGGTTGTTCTCCTCCATCGTCTCCCGGCCGAAGGTAAGGTCGGCTGGTGCGAAGGTATGGTCGGCTCCGAGCGGTCGACACCTCGTATTCGGTACCAGATTGACCCGGAATCAGCGCTGAAATCGATCCAAGTGTTGAGACCCTCTGTCAAGAGAAGCCCAACAAGCGTCGCGACGCCGGCCGCAGGCGTACGGACCCGCTGCGATCGAGAAATGAGCGCGGATTCGTGGCTTCGAGGATCGAAAGGAGACACGTCTGCTACTGCTACGTGCCGCAAGCTCCTACGGAGGAGGCTGGCAGCGCGCGTGAGCAAAGCGCGGCATCCACCACGAGCCCCTCGGAAACTGGACCTCTGTGTCCCCCTCGCGCCATGCAAGCCATGCGGCCCGGTATTGCTGTCTAAAACGTTCCAACTCTCGAAGCGCTGCCGTCCGTACTTCGACGTCGTGGGCGGCAATTCCCGGACTCATTTGAAACCACCTCTCCCTCGATTCGGGAGTGTCGTCCCAACGGACCTGCGCGAGGCGACGAGGCCCCATTACACTAACACCTTCCTTTCGACGTGCAGCTCGATGTCTGGTCTCGGCGTCGCGAATGCGGCCGGCAATCACATCACACAGCGCGTCGCGGCCAATGTCCGAGAATAGCTGTGGAACTTCGACATGAAGCCAGGCTACGTCTGGCATGTCGCCGTCTTCTGAGAAGAAGAAGTCCGGGCGTTCAGCCCGGATCGACGTGCCTATCGTACGCGGGCCGGTCCACAAGCCCGGATAGTCATGGTTGTAGCGCACGAGGTTCGCCGCGCTCGGATTCGCAAGAATATAGGTATACCTTCGAAGAAGGTCCTCCCGATCTTGCGGTCGAAGCACGCCATACGGGGCAGCGCTCCAGAACTTGTCGCTGCGACCATAGAGGGCGTTCAGGGCGCGAGCGATCAATCCGTTTGCGTAGGACATGAACAAGGGGAGGCGCCCTTCATTGTCATGCATCAAGATGTGCACATGATTGCCCATCGCACACACCGCGTGCACCGACATTGCGTACTTTTCGGCGGCGCATGCGTACACATACAGCAGCAGACGCTTCGTGCGGTCCCGAGGCAATAGAGCGAGTCGACGCTCAAACGTTCGTGAACAGACCTCGACATACCCGGGAACCACTCGTCTTGGCTTCGACATGTCTCACCGCCCGCGCAGATTGATGGGTGCGTACGGGAGAGTCGACAGGCTCCGACCGGCGTTGCCCGGAATCTTTCCTTCGGGCGGGGATGGGGATCGGGGGATCGGATGGGGATTTGAGGATTGCGGCCTACGAACCGGCACTGAACTCCGCGAAATACTGCCGCCCGCCGGCGGCAAGACGTCCGTCCGGCGACCATACGCGAGATTCGAAATCGCAATGCCCGCCCTGCGACGCAACCGCACGACTCTCGTAGAACCACCAATCAGACATCGAGCACACGGGAAGTCCCCCGGCGACGTTGACCTGCCACGTGACCGTGCTCCCCACGGCCGGCGCAGTGGATACGGACCACACAGGCGGAGGCCATGAATCGAAGAGGCCCAGGAGCCCGGGATCGTCGACAGGTGTGTCCTCACGCAACCGAAACCACCCCTGCGCATGGGCGTCGCCGGTGCCCGAAAAAGGGAAGTTCGCGACCGTCCATCGAAACTCAAAGTGCCGCACGAAGGCCGGCATCAAACCGTCAATGTATGGCATCGGCGTCACCTCGGACGGCGGTGCCGCCGCAGGCCGCGCCGGACCGGGCAGCGAAATCCCGGTGTCGCGCGGCGCTCCGAAAGCAGACACGATGATCGCCCGAGTTGATCCATCCTGCTCAATGCGCGTCATGGCCTGCGTGAGCGTCCTGCCTTCACGCAGGATCTCGACCACCGCCACCGCCGGAGCTGCGGCCAGAGGGCCGACGAAGGTGATCATCGCTGAACGAAGCCGGCGCTCCGGCCCGATCGTGCTCAAGGTGCAGCGCACCCCGACCGCCGCCACAATCCCGCCATACGACGCGCGGCCCTGTGACCACCTCTCGGGGACCATCCCCTCAAAGCGACCATCGCCTCTCTCAATCCAGGTCGAATCTTCCTTCCACATTGCGTCGCTCACCATGACGAGGTCGCCCGGGTACGCGGCCTATACTCGCTACTCACCACCGCCGAGAAGCCTCGTTGCCGCCGTCCGTTTCGCGGCTGCGGTGGCACCGCGCGTCGTACGACGCTATGATCGAGCTACATATTGCATGCAAGAGAACTCAAATGGACTCCGAATCACACGGGATTGGGCATCGGCTATCGCTATCGCCGCGCAATCTGGCTCTCCTCGCTCTTGTAGGAGTGGCGCTCTTCGGGCCGACTGCTCAAGCTGAATGCCCCGACGATGACCTGGCCTCCGCGACGGGGACGTTCTCAGGCTATACAACCAGCGGCGCCGGCGACGAGCTCAGCTTCAGCGATTCCCAGTGCTCGTCGTCGTCGGGCGGCACAGAAGTCACCATCGCCTGGGAGGCACCATACGACGGCACTTTCGTCGCCGAGACGACAGCCTCCGCGATCGACACCGTATTGTACCTCGTCGACAGCTGCGTCGCGCAGACGGAGATCGCCTGCGATGATGACTCCGCTGCGGCGACGCAGTCTCGCCTGGGCTTCCAAGCCTCCGCGGGTGAAGAGTTCGTCTTCGTGATCGAAGGCAAGAATAACGAACAGGGAGAGCTTGTCTTCAGCATCAACTCGCAGGACATCTTGATCTCGGAAGTGATGTACGACCCCGCCAATGGCGGCGGCGCTGACTCCAACCACGAGTGGGTTGAAATCTACAATCCGGGCCCTCTTGACCTCGATATTTCTGCCTTCAAGATCACGGACGAAGAGTTTCCGGGGGGGACGGAGGGTGCCTTTCGCTTCCCAGCCGGCACAACGATCGAAGCCGGCGCCGTGCTGCTGATCTGTGACACCGCGACGGACGTCGAAGCCGAGTTTTCCGGCTCGTCGTGCGATGTTGAAGTCAACAACTCAAACAGCACTCCGGACATGATCCGCTACGACTCGTGGGCAACGGGTTTCGGGCTCGATCTCAGTAACAGCGGCGACGAGCTGATCCTGCTCGGCCCCCTCGATGAGGTCGTCGACGCGCTGAACTGGGGGACCAGTTTTGAGTTCATGAATCCGTCGATCGACGATGTAGACGCCGGTCGCTCCCTGTTTCGGCCGGATCTCGGCCTCGACACGGACACGCGCGACGACTGGTCCGACACAGATGAACCCACGCCGGGAGCGCTCCCGGCAACGTGTAATGACAGCATACAGAACGGAGATGAGAGTGACGTCGACTGCGGCGGCAGCTGTAGGGGCTGCAGCGGCGGCGGTTCCTGTGACAGCGGCAGCGACTGCCTGACGGGTATCTGCACACCCATCATCAACACCTGCCTCCTCGGGTCGGCCTGCGGCGACGGCAACACGGACCTCGGCGAGGAATGTGATGACAGCAACACGGACGACGGCGACGGCTGCGACGCAAACTGCAACGTCGAGAACGGCTTCCTGTGTCTCCCTCTTGACCTCGGTCTGGGACTCCTCGGCTCCCTGTGTCAGCCGGACTGTGGCGACATCCTGATTATCGGCGACGAGATCTGCGATGGAACCGCGTTGGGTGGCGTTGATTGCACCAACTTCGGCTACTCAAACCCCGGTGGCCTCGCCTGTGCGGACAACTGCCTGGCGCTGGTCACCGGAGGCTGCACCAACACCTGTGGCGACGGCTCCCGCGAGCCGGGCGAATTCTGTGATGATGGAAACACCGAGGAAGGAGACGGTTGCGATTCCCGTTGTCGCCTCGAAGACGGTTTCTCGTGCAGTGACATCCCAGTCGTCGGACTCGTATGTGACGCAATATGCAACGACGGGCTGGTGGTCGGCGATGAGGCGTGTGACTCCTCACAGCTGGCCGACAATGACTGCACCCTCGAGGGCTTCACCAACCCCCTCGGCGCAGTCTGCAACACGGCATGCACCGACATCGACTTCAGCGGCTGCGTGCCCACGTGCGGCGACGGAAGCCTCGAGCTGGGCGAGCTCTGCGACGACGGAAACACCCGGATCGGCGACGGCTGCAACAACCTGTGCGTACCAGAAGGCGGCTTTATCTGTCAGGCCGCCGATCTCGGCGGGCTGAACCTCGGCACTGTGTGTTCCACGGACTGTGGAGACGGAGTGGTTGCCGGCCTTGAAGAGTGCGACGACCAGAACAACACAGCCCTCGATGGATGCACTGCGTGCATCGTCGACGTCGGGTTTACATGCAGCGGCGAACCGAGCGTATGCGGCCCGGACAGCCTCTGCGGGAACCTCACGCTGGACACCGGCGAAGATTGTGATGGGACGCTGCTCTCCCTGTCCGAGTGCCCCGATGGGTACGCCGGACTGCCGCTGTGCAACAATGACATCCTCAACCCCGACGGCGACGACAGCTGTACCTTCGACCTGCCGCCGGCCGGCTGCCTGGATGTCGACGAGTGCGCGCTTCAGACTGCGGGCTGCAGCATTGATGCAGATTGCGAGAACACCGAAGGCTCTTTCCAATGTACGTGCAGCGATGGATTCATCGGCGATGGCTTCGTGTGCAACCCGGTTCCGCCGGTATGCGGCGACAGCGCCGTCGAAGGTGCGGAGGAATGTGACGACGGTGGCATTGCGGACGGAGACGGCTGCAGCGCCCTCTGTGCTGTCGAAAGCGGATTTGAGTGTGACGATGCGGAGCCGACGGTCTGTTTTTCGGACGCGGACGGAGATGGCGTCGCAGATGGAGACGACAACTGTCCCAATGACAATAACCCCGCCCAGGAAGACCTTGATGAGGACGACATTGGCGACGTGTGCGATCCCGACCGCGATGGAGACAACGTAAACAATACGGAAGACAACTGCCCCGACGAAGCAAACGCTAACCAGGCGGATGCAGATGACGACGGCGTCGGAGATGTGTGCGACGACTCCGGCCCGTTGGACAGCGACGGCGATGGGGTCGCCGACGACATCGACAACTGCATTGATTTGTCGAACGTGGACCAGGCAGACGTAAACACCGACGGCGAGGGTGATGCCTGCGACGACACCGACGGCGACGGCCTCACCGACGAGGAGGAGCTTGCGGGCGGCACCGACTATGACGACGCCGACAGTGATGATGACGGCATCGACGACGCGGATGAGATCGCTCGTGGCACAGACCCCCTGGACGCGGACACCGACAACGACGGCCTGCTGGATGGCGAAGAAGTGCGCATCGGCACCGATCCCAACAACGAAGACTCGGACAATGACGGCCTGCTCGACGGAGAGGAGGTTGAGCGCGGGCTTGATCCGCTGAACGAAGACTCCGATGGCGACGGGATACTGGACGGCGTCGACACCGGCACGGACGGACGCGTGGTCACCGGCGGCGGGTGCAACAGCATCACGGCTCCCGGCGGTGGGTGGACTGGCGGCCTTTGGATCCTCAGCGCCATGGTCCTCATTCGTCGTCGCGGGACCACAAGACCCACGTGATTCGGTTTTCGTTCGAGTAACCCGCCCTTGAGAAGCACCGAAGTTGGTGTAGCTTGAGGGCGAATTCGTTGTGGAGCGACAATGGCAGGCGCGAGAACAACTCAAAACATCGGGAAGGAACCGGCCCGTGTACGGGTGATCGCGTACGATGAGTCACGAGTCTCGCGAGTCACATTCGACGACGGCGACATCGACGTCGCCACGATTCCGACAGGTAACGTCACCTGGTTCGATGTGATCGGCGGCGACTTCAGGCCCGCGCTGACCCAACTGCGGCGAATGTTCGACATTCACCCATTGATGGCCGAGGACATCGAACGTGGCGGACAGCGAACCAAAGTGGAACGCCATGGGGACGCCCTCTACTTCTTCCTGCGTTGTCCACCCTATGAAGAAGGCGCGTTCGGCAACGACGTCGCCATCGTTGTCGTCGGCAGCACGGTCATCACATTCAGCCATGCCGAGATTCGAGGCTTTGTTGAAGCCAGGGACCGGATCGACGACGCGATCGGAGACATCCGCAGCCTGGACGCCGACTACCTCGGCTATCGTCTGACAGACGGGATTTTCGACCAGCACGAGATCTATCTCTACGAGCTCAGCGAGCGCACGGATGATCTCGCTGGAGTACTGATCGACGAGTCCAAAGAGGCCGCGCCAACACAGCTGACCGAGCTACGTCACGAGGTCTTCACCGCCCGCCGAGTTGTTTCGCACTACCTGAGGGTCTTTCAGGAGCTCTGCGCTCATGACGCAGTCCTGGTGTCAAAGGCGACTCAGGTTTACTTCAGGGACTCCCTGGATCATGCGTTGCGCCAGTCCGCTCGCCTCGACACTCTCAACGACCAGGCGGGCAGCTTGTTTGAACTGCAGCTCGCCCTGAGCAGTCAGCGCCTGAACGACACCATGCGGGTGCTCACCATGGTCACCAGCATCTTCGTCCCGCTGAGTTTTCTGGCCGGCGTCTTCGGCATGAACTTCAGTCACGAAGCATCCAAATGGAACATGCCCGAGCTCTATTGGGCCTACGGCTACCCGGCGGCGCTGTTGTTGATGGCAGTGACCGCGTTCGCGATGGTGCGATACTTCAAGAAGAGTGGGTGGTGGTAATGACAGCTCCCGGCAGACGCGGACTGGAGGGTCGATGACAAAGGACACGGGAATGTTAGATCAAACCGTGTTGCGGTTGGGCGATACCTCCATCACCGGAGCAAGTATTATCGCTGCCGCCCTGGTGTTCCTCGCCTGCATGGCGCTGTCCCTGTTGATTCGGCGAGCGATACGGATCGCTGCCAAAGACCGGGTCGATCCAAACAAGGGAACCCTCGGCGTCGTCACGCGCATGATCCACTACTCCCTGGTGATCGTCGGCTTTGTTGCTGCGATGCAGACCCTGGGTATCAACCTGGGCGTGCTCTTCGGCGCCGGGGCCATCTTTGCGGTCGGCCTCGCCTTCGCGATGCAGAGCATCGCACAGAACTTTGTAGCCGGTGTAATCCTGCTCGCCGAGCGGGCAATAAAGCCCGGTGATATTCTGGCCGTTGATGGGAAGATTGTCGAAGTGCAGGACATGGGAATCCGAGCGACCATCGTCACGGCCACCAACGGCGAACGCCTCGTGGTTCCCAACTCTACGCTGATCCAGAACACCGTTACAAACTACACACTCAAAGACCCGATGTACCGCATCGATGTCATCGTCGGCGTGGGCTACGACGCTGACACGGACGCGGCGAAGGCTGTTCTGATGAGCGTGGTGGAGAATCTCGCAGCAGAGTGGAAATCGCCGAGGCCTCCGGAGGTCCTGATGACGGATTTCGCGGACAGCTCGATCGTCTACACCGTCTCTGTTTGGACCGGAAACCCATGGAATGTGCGTAGACAGCGCGCCGAGATGCGCGAGCATGTATGGAAGGCGCTCGGCGCGGCAGGCGTGGTCATTCCGTTCAAGCAGATCGATCTGCATGTGATCTCAACCCCAAAGGCAGACCCCGGGGCGGCCGCCGGCCTCAGCGGCTGAGCGGCCCGATCCCCTGAGTCTCAGATTCCCCGCCCGGCGCGGTTCGATGGAACGCCGATTCCATTGCGCATGAAGTCGTCGAGCAGTTGTTGACCGCTGTCCTGCAGCTCGCCGAACATGGGAATCAACTCGTTCTCAAACCACTGCTGCGCGTCGAACTCACCCTGCAGGAGAGGCGTATCGGCGAAAGCCTGCGCCGCCCGCACCACGAGAGACTGAACGACCGCGCTCAACTCATCCGGCAGTGACTCAAGGTCGCCCATACGGAGGTTCCAGGTTTCGTCGCCGTGGCGAATCGTCACTCGGGATTCCGGGTCGTCAGGGTCGCCGACAACGTGCACCTGCCAGTCTTCTTCGATACCGTTTCGGAACGGGACAGCACGAGGTTCCCCGCGGTTCATGTTGTCATTAAGCAGAGCGTCAGACATCGAAAAGAGCTGACTCACGATCCGACTGTGGTCCGCGTTGGGATCCAGAACCGGCGCGAGCAATGCCTCAAACTCGGCCAGCAACCCTCCACCGAGCGGCCCGCTGTTTGCCGCGGAAGCCGGCGCTTCCGCGAGCACCGCAGGCAGTACTCGGCGGTGTCCCTCGTGGAGAACTGTAAGAGATATCTCGGCGCCCACGCCGGTCGTCGTGACAGACTGCGCGAGCTGCGCATAGCTGCGTAGCGGCACACCATCTATCTCCACGATTACGTCGTTCTCAGCGAAACCCGCGCGTGCCGCGGGGCTATTGGGTGCGACCCTCTCTACGACGAGCCCGACCCCGGGTTGAATGGGCAGGTGCTCCGAGAGCAGCGAAGGAACGGCGGCCACTTCGACGCCGAGCCAGGCCCGGGCCCCGTCGATTGCGCTATCCTGCGCGTAGCCGATTCCGGTCGTGATCAGGCTGAGGCTGACCGTCAATACGATACAGGGGAGTGCGTTCTTCATGGCTTCCTCGTCAGGTTGTAATGCCCGATGAAGGCGATGTTTGCCGCAGGCGGCCGATGTCGCGCCCCGGAGGACGCAATTGAGAGTAACGAACTGCGGGCCGTCGCTATTCCGTTCCGAGCCGACTAGAAGTCCACGGCCGGTCGGACCCTGGGCTTCTCGAACGCGCGTTGGCGGCTCCCGTCTTCAAACACGCGATAGGGAACCCACACAAACCCCACGAAACGGACGCGGCAATCACGTTTCAGGGGCTTCACCTGTTTGGTTGTCAGCGTGAGGCCTGTCGGATCGAATTCGGTCTCAAGCTCCTGCAACTCGCTGCGTAGCTCGGCTTCGAGTTCGTCCAACTCCTGCTGAAGCTGAAGCACCTTGTCTTCTGCTCTCCGAGTGTCGGCGTGCGCACGCCGTACTCGTTCAGCGCGCCTGAAAGCAGATCCCGCAGAACGCCGACGTCCCCGTCGTCGGCCCCCACCCAGGAAGGAGCCGAGGATGCTCTCGCCGATGTCGATCATCGTCGCCGCCTGTTCACCACGAGCGTCGCTGCGCTCTTGTTCGACGCGCTGTTCGGCATCGAATATCTGCGACTCTTTGCGCTGCATGCGAGCGCCGAAACGCTCGCGCAACTTGTCGACCGCTTCGTCGCGCTTCTCACGGAGCATCAAACCGAGGCGCGCTCGAAACGCGCCCTCGGACTCGCCCACCTCAGACACCAGCTTAGGCGATCGGCAGCGGAACAGGGTGATCCGCTCACTTTCATACAGGTGGCTCGTCAGGTCCCGTTCCCACGACCTCCAGTTACCCGCGTCGACCATCGGCGGAGGAGGCGCGACAAACTCAGCGTTGTCGACAGGCCTCGCCTCAAGAACGCTCTCATCAAAAGGCGCGCTGTGTGTGTTTTCCCAGTTCAACGGAACCGGACCGTCCTGCGCCACCGTGATCCTCGAGAATGTACGCTCCAGGCTCACCGGCGGTGACTCATCTTCAAAGTGAACAGCGCCGGTGCCGAGCACCATCGGTCGGTACACGATTCTCCCGTCGCTGCGCCCATCCACCACCGGAACGAAATACTCGTCAATGCCGGGCGGAATCACCGGTCGCGCGTCAAGGTCGCCGACGACAGAGGCTACTCGAGCCGCACGCGATGTGTGTTCGCCGGCGGGACCGGTGAGCTGCTTGATTT
Source organism: bacterium (assembly GCA_030427825.1). Taxonomy (GTDB): domain Bacteria; phylum Myxococcota_A; class Bradymonadia; order REDH01; family REDH01; genus JAUICO01. Next base: position 31,000 of record JAUICO010000011.1, read on the forward strand.
GCGACCGCGTCAGTGGCCCCCGCAGGTAGGACATGGCCCACCGTGTCTCGAAGAGCTCGGGAGCGCCTTCGTGGATGTTGTGTAGGATAAAGCGCCGCTTACCAAGGCCGCTGATCATTCGGTCCAGCTGCGCCCGTGGGATCGCAGCGCCGCCTGCATCCATGGCAGAATCGAGACCGTCCAGCAGGCGCAGCTTGTCGCGCTCCGTCTGCAGGCGCCCGACAAACCAGGTGCCGGCGTTGGACAGCGCTTTATAGTCGATGTCCGCGGGGTTCTGTGTGGCGAGCACGAGTCCGACCCCAAATGCGCGTGCCTGCTTGAGCAGTGTCAGCAGCGGCTGCTTCGACGCCGGGTTCGCCACCGGCGGCAGGTAGCCGTAGATCTCGTCCATGTACGCCAGGGCGCGCAGACTGCTGGTGCCGGGCTGGGCGCGCATCCAGGAGATCAACTCACTGAAGAGCAACGTCACAAAGAACATGCGCTCGGCGTCGCTGAGGTGCGAGATCGAGAGCACGGCGCAGCGTGGTTTGCCCTCGGGGGTGTAGAGAAGCGCGCCGATATCGAGGGGTTCGCCTTCGAGCCACGCGGCAAACCCGGGTGAGGCGACGACACCGTTGATGGCCATCGCCAGCGCAAATCGCTCGGTCTCCGGAAAGAAGGATTCAAGATCGAGGACGCCGACGCGCTCGAAGTCCGGGTCCTGCACCGCCTGGATGATCTCGGCGATATCGAGGTCCTCGCCTGCGGACCATGCGCGGGTCAGAATCGTCGACAGCAGGATGTGTTCTCGGCTGCGTATGGGGTCCGCGTCGATCCCGACAAGCGCGAGGAGCCCGGTAACCGTGGCCGCCACGCTCTGCTGAAACAGGTCGCGGTCCGCGCGCAACGCCTCGCCCGGGGCGTTGAAGGATTGCAGCAGCGAGATCGGCGTGCCTGCGTTGCTTCCGGGCGTATAGATGGTGAAGTCTGCGGCGTCCTTCAGGCGCTGGATTCGGGCGCCGTCTTCGCCCCATTTCGCCAGTCCGGACTTCCAGAGAGTGGCGGTACCGGCGGCGTGTTCAGCGACCGGGATTCCCTTGCGAGAGGCGTCTTCGGGATTGATCCAGGGTTCGAAGGAGTCGGCGTCGAGCTCGGGAAATGTGAGCAGCAGGTTGCCCATGTCTCCCTTGGGATCGACTACGAGGGCGGGAACTCCGTCGATGAGCGCCTCTTCGAGGAGCACGACGCCGAGGCCGGTCTTGCCGCTGCCGGTCATACCCACGCATACGGCGTGTGTGCATAGATCACGCGAGTCGTAGAGGGTCAGCTCCCCGCTGCGTTCGCCGGTGTTCGGATCGAGGTCAGCGCCGAGGTAAAGGGCGCCGAGCTTTTCGAAGTTTTGAGGTGTCACTCGTCGTGCCTACCGTGCTGTCAGTGAGCGCGGTGTTTGGGTTCTCGCTGTGCGAGAACCGCCACGGGCACTCAGAAGTGGAACAGGAAGTTGGTGTTCGCGACCAGGATATTCTGGTTGTAGACACCGGTGGAGTCGGGCTGACGACTGGGCGGATCGAAGGAGAAGTACGAGTCCGAGTCGCTGTTGTCGCGCTCGAAGTACAAGATCTCAGAGATCGTGAGCCCGAAGTCGAGCCAGTCGGTGAGCCCGACGACGGCGCCCAGCTCGAAGATCATCTTCGGCATGTCGAAGAGTGCGGGGTCCAGGGTGTGGTCGGGCACGGAGTTGCTGTCGAATCCGACGCCGAGGTTCAGCTCAAGGCGGTCGCTGAAGTAGTAGGATCCGCCGACCTTGATCGACCAGCCCACGTTCCACTCGCGGATGAAGTTCTGAAGAACAGCCGAACGGTCCGGGTTGTCCGGGTTGGCGTGACCGCCGTTCTCCTCGAACTGGCAGAGGTCGTAGGGGACGCTGCCGCCGGAGGGGTTCTGATTGACCAGACACTGGTTGTCCAACTTATTCCAGGTCAGGATATTGCCGCTGAGTCGCAGCTCCATCTTCGGTACCTCAATCTCGATCATTTCGACCTCGCCGTGGTCATTGGTGACGTGCGTGGTGCCCGGTTTCACGAAGCGATAAGCGAGTCCCCAGTTCACGAGGTGTGGCATCGACTGGTAGAAGTATACATCGGTGATGGCGCGCTGCTCGTCGATGGCGAGCAGGTTGGAGAGCTCGCCTTCGAACTCGATGTCGCGACCGAAGTTGGGCGCGCTCTGCCAGCCGAGTCCGACGGAGAAGCGGTCGTTGGTCGTGGACCAGAGAAAGCCGAGCCCGATTCCGAAATCCATCGACGAGACATCGGCCCATGAGCGGCCTTCCTTGAGGCTGCCGTCTGTGTCGAAGAGGTCGTCGGTGCCGTCGCCGTTGCGAGCGCGCAGAGTGCTGATTTCGCTGAGGTAGGTGTTGAACGAAAGTCCGAGCGAGAGGTTGCTGGACTCGATGTGGTAGCCGGCGCCGAGTCCGAGACCGATGGTGCGAATGGTGCCATCGATGGTGTGCCACCGCTGTGGGCCATCAACGGCCCCTGCGGGTGCGCCGTCAACGGCATCGACCTGGCTCCACACTGCCTGTCCGCCGAAGGGCACGAAGAATCCGGCGGCTACGCTGAAGGGCGCGCCGGTGCCGAAGTCCGACGCCACAAAGAGAGCGGGGGAGTAGATGAAGTTGGACACGCTGCCTTCGCCGGTATTCGCGGCGATCGAGGTATCATCGTCGTTCGGGCTGACCGCACTCTCGGCCCGATTGAAGGTCGCGCTGCGGTAGATCCAGGAGACGTCGAGATGGATCTGGGTACCCTGCAGGCGTCCGATGGCGCCCGGGTTGTAGTAGAGCGAGGTCGGATGCACCGATGTGGGAGCGCTGGCTGCACCGCCGAAACGGGCCGCGTAGTAGCCGCTGGCTGAGGCGGTGCCCGCAAAGAAGAGCACCAGCGTGGCGCACATCGCAACCGTTGAGACTGCTTTCGCAAATCGTGTCATTGTCCCCACCTTCTTTGAGTGAACCGTGGCTGTGAGCGTTGCACAGCTGTGAGCGAACCGGGCCCGCGTGTACGCTGTGCAGTGGGTCGGAGTCCCTTGACTCTCCCTACCTCTCCCTGCACAGTTGCGAGCGCGGCTACCATTTCGCCTGCGACCCGAATCGTCAAGGGACACGCCATTTCGCCCGCAGGCACCACGTCGGTAATCAGCGCCTGCCATCAGTGCACTGAAACGCAGGAATGTCGTAGATGAACGCCGCCACCAACCAATCCGACCGATGACCCGATCTGGGAAAATGACAATGACCTGGGGAACTACGATGACTCGAACCGCACGGATTCTCGCAACAGCGCTTGTTGTTTCGATGTTTGCTTCACTCACAGGCTGTGAATCGCCGGATCCCGACGGGCGAATGGATGAGTTCCACGACGCCACCGACGAGCTGCGTGGCCAGGTTGAGGTCGAAGAATGCACCGGTGAGCAGGTTGCGTTCGCAGGCAGCTACTTCCTCGGGGTTAAGACCGTACTCAACTCCGCTGTGCCCATCATGTTCGACGTGACCGTGACCGGCGATGAGTCCGAGTTCGACATCTCGTTCCAAACACTGCGCACGGACGAAGACATCGATGGGAACGCGCGCGATAACGCTCGCACGCCCGTCGGCGATCCGCTGGTCGCCACCGGCGTCACGCTGGAGTCCGACGGCACCTTCACTTTTGACTTCACCAACATCGTCGTTCCCGGCGAAGGCAACCCGATCTCCGGTGGCGACATCTCGGCCACGCTGACCATCACGGCTACGGTATGCGGCAACGACAGCTTCTGCGGCACCGCAAACGTTGAGGCCTTCGCGCCCACCGCCGGCACCTTCAACGGCACCTTCGGCGGCATCCTCACAGACGATTTCACCGGTACTGCACCGGCAAACTGCGACGAGGTCCTCTAAGGGACTCGTCGAACCTGTCGTCGCTGTCAGGGCGTTCCGGGAAGCCCCGGCACCTGCAGCGGCAGCTCGGACATGGCGCCCTGCATGCCAAAGGTGAGCACGCTGCCCGCCATCAGGCCGATCCAGGTCGTCGCCATCTCTCCGTAGATGCCGAAGGTGACGTCGATACGCCGGTCACCGGCAGCCGAGACCCGCACCTGGCGGCTCACCAGGTCAACCAGCTCAGTTACGATCAACTCGGTAGAGCTCCCCGCGATGGCGGTGCGGCCGCGGGTGATTCCGCGCGTGATCACGTCTCGCAGCTGCGCCTGCAAACGCTCTGCAAGCTCAGGGGCTGCGGACGGAACCAGTATGTGCAGACGCAGCTCCATTCGATCAGTAAGCGAGGCGGCGACGGTCTCGGCGCGATGCATCGTCAGACCAAAGGGTGTCGTTGGATCGATTCCATCCGAGACTCCCGCCACCAGAAAGTGCGGCGCGACCGCGACGACAGCGCTGTCGTCCGGCAGCCGTTCGGTAGCGATAATCCAGGGGTGGTCTTCGGTCGGTGGCAGGTCAAAACGAGAGACGAGATCACCGGTCCAAACAGTGTGGCCGATGTTTGGGCGGTTCGCCCGTTGCGTACCCGGCATCACCGGCAGAATCTCGGCGGCGCCCTCGGGCACCACAAACATGCTGTCGCGCCGGTCTCGGCCGAGGACGTGCTCCGTGTAATAGAGGGCGTTTGCGTGTTCGTCGCTGAGGGAGCGCATGCCGAAAGGCTGCGCGCCCAGCGCTGTGATCACATCCCCCGGCAGCATCGCGTAGGGCAGGATGCCGAAGGCCGTGGGCAACTGCGCGCGAAGAATGGCGTCCAGGTCAGCGATGACGAGAACACCCACTGATGCGTCGCGGGTTCCCACCCGAGCGAGGTGGCCGGCGATGTCCGGATCGCTGCCCGGAATCCGCAGACAGCCCTCGGCCACCTCGATGTTTGTATTCTCAAACAGGGGCGCCGAGTCCGGAATCTCGGCCGGCTCTGCCAGGGCAGACAGCAGCTGCGCGCCGAGCATCATGTTGCGAAGGCCGCCGCCACAGGTCGGGCTCAGCAGGCGAATCGTCGTAAGGTCCTCACCGCGGTCCACCCGCAGCCGGCTCCACGCCGTGTTCAATACAAGCTCCGCGTAGCGTCTGAGGCCGGCGCGGCTCTCGTCGCTGCCGAAGGCGTCGTCGATGCTCTGCAGACTCTGCTGCTGAGCCCACCCAAGCCGCCGACGCAGCGCGGTGTCGTCCTCAAGGTCGGCGACGGTAAGGGCTCCGCCGTCCGCCGAGAAAGCAGCGCCGAGCCGTGTCACGCCAAGCGCGGCGATAGGGGCACCACGTTCGGTGCGGGCCGCCAGCGCAGCGGGTCGTAGGGAGATCAGGGTGAAGAGAGAATCCGAGGGCAGCTGCGCCCACCCGGCGCTCCAGTTCGCCGCAGGGTCCAGGCGTTCCCCGCTCCCAACGGCTCGCGTGTACCCGGCGCCGTTGCCCAGGAGCAGCAGGTCGCCACGTCGAGCCATTAGGAGCTCACCTTCGTTGGTAGCCACCGGTTCTGCGCCATCGGCTGGAGGCGTGTCGAGCAGCTCGACGCCCGTCACCAGCAATCGCGATTCTTCGTCGTCGAAAGCGACGACCGCCACCGAGTCGACCCGATCAAGGCGCATCGCCTGTCCGAGGGTACCCGCGATCGCGTCGGTGGCGCCGAGCTCGCGAAGTCGCGTCGGTAGCGCCTCGGCGAGCTCGCCGTCGCCCACCAGTGCGCGATAGGTGCCACGCAGGGCGGCGACATCAACAAGCACGACGGCTGCGGCATCCGCGGGGATTCCGGCCAACAGGGAGTCCGGACGTGTGGCCGGGACGCGTACGAAACCCTCAGGACCACGCACAGGCAGGCCCCGCTCGGCCACCGGCGCGGCTTCTATCGCCGGCTCCGCTGCTTCGTTGGCGGGCGTTCCGGAGTCCTTCGTCGAGCACGCGCCCGCGGACACGAAAACAGTGAGCACGAACAGGATGTGGCGGAATGAGCGGTACGGTCGCGGCAGGTTCATCGACTCTCCGGGTCTGCGGACTCCCCCATGCCTGAAATCGCTGCCCTGCGCCAACCATCGATGCGCTACCTCCATCCGGCTCCGCACCGCCACGCCTCCGGTGAGGCCTCTGATCCGCCGACAAACCGAGGCTGAGGGCCGATCTTCGACGTGCAGAGAGCGGCCGGCCCTGCCCGGGCTTTGTGCCGCGGCCGCTCACCTGTTCCATTGTCTGGTGATGCGTTAGGGAGGCGAGACCTGAATCCAGCGATCCCGTTCCTCCTGTACCCGACGCGAGCCCATGCCAGCACCAGACGCAGCCTTACAGGTCCGAAGGCGAAGAGCTGTCGCTTTCGATCTTTACACCCCCCCGGTTTGGTCTGTCGCGTTGCCGGCAATCACCATGCTGCTGCTCTGTGTGTGCTCCGCGACGCAGGCCGCAACCATCAACATTACGACTACCAACGACGGTTTCGTTGAGGATGGAGAATGCGGGCTACGCGAAGCGATTCAGGCGGCGAATACAAACCAGGTGGTGGGCGATTGCGTCGCCGGAGACTCGGACGACGTATCTGTCGACGAGCTGCGAGTGCCCGCGGGTACCTATGTGCTGACGATGGTCGGCGCGGGCGAGAATAACAACCAGGTCGGCGATCTCGACATTCGTTCTTCGATGTCGATCATCGGCGACGGACCGGATCAAACCATCATCGACGGTGGCGAGCTGGATCGGGTGCTCCACGCGGCTTCCGCCGGGAGTGTGTACCTCGCTTCGCTCACCATTCGCGCAGGGCTCGCGCCACCAAACAACGAAGGCGGCGGCGCGTTCTTCGTGAATACCGACCTGACCATGGAAGACTGCCTTGTAGAGGACAACCATATTGAGGCGTCTGTGGACCTGAGCGGCGCATGGGGCGGCGGCGTGTGTCAGACAGGAGCAAACACAACAACCATCAGGCGCTGCTGGTTTCACAACAACTCCGCGGCAGACTCGGCGACCGGCAGACCCGGTCGTGGCGGTGGTATCCAGGCGCTGGGGCCGACGGTGATCGAGGACTCGACCTTCTCAAACAATCGCGCCGGCAACGCCGACGAGATCAGTGGCGGCGCCGGCGGTGGGATCTACGCGACGAATCTGACGATGGTGAACACGACCGTGACCGGAAACCACGCGGCAAATGGAGCCGGAGTGTACACCGGCGGTACCATTGCCTGGAGCACGATCGTCGACAACGTGGGAGCGTGGCGCGGCGGCGGTATCGAGATGACCTTCGGTGCCGATCTCTCGTACTCGATCGTCGCAAACAACAGCGCCGTCGAAGCCGCTGATTGCTTTCACGAACCCACACCGACCGACGTGGGTCCGGCCAATCTGGTCAGTGATGAGTCCGGCTGTGTGCTGGCAACCGGCGAGGGTGGAATCGTGGCCACTGGCGCACTCTTCGCCCCATTGGCGGACTCTACCTACTTTCCGCCGACACGGGCACCCATCGGTACCAATCCGGCGATCGGAGCGGCTGCGGGAGTCGAGGACGCGCCGAATGATGCCCGGGGGGTTCTTCGAAGCGCCGTGTATGCAGACATCGGCGCACATCAAACAGAGTGCGGCGATGGGGTGCTCGATTCCAACGAAGTATGTGATGACGGAGAAGCGAACAGCGATAGCGTCCCGGACGCCTGCCGCTCCAGCTGCGAGACGGCCGGGTGCGGTGACGGCGTTCTCGATACCGGCGAGGTCTGTGACGCGGGGGCATTGAACGGCGAAGCAAACCGATGCGCCGCTGACTGCCTGGGGATCACCGTGCCGGTGTGTGGAAACGGCGTGGTCGAAGACGGTGAGGCCTGCGATGGCGCGGATATCGGCAACTCCACCTATCCATGCCGAGCAGACTGCCGACCGGGCTTCTGTGGAGACGGAATCTGGGACCCGGTAGAGGCCTGCGATGACGGTGTAGACAACGGCAATCCGCACCGTTGCAATACCAGCTGTGGGGGCCCCACGGCCGCTGTCGTCGGCAACGGAGCTGTCGAGGCCGGTGAAGCGTGCGATGATGGGAATAGGGATGATGGGGACGGATGCTCCGCCACAGGTTCGGTCGAAGAGCAGTGGCTGTGCTCACAGGAGCCGTCGATGTGCGCGCCTGATCGTGATGGAGATTTTGTCCCCGACGCATCGGACAACTGCGTATCGTGGTCGAACGCCGATCAGGCGGACAGTGACGGCGACGGTGTGGGCGACGTCTGCGAGGCGGCGCCTTCAACGGGCTGTTCACACACGGCCCGCGTGCGGTTGTCCGAGCAGGGATGGGCCACGATTGTCTTCGCGATGCTCGCGTTGGGTCGCAGGCGGCTCCGTTCGGTATCCCGTTAGGACTCCGGGTTCGACTCCGGCCCGCTGCAATTCGCGCCGGGACGAAGCTTCAAGCACCCGAGGGCAGGTCGACGCCGGTAAGTTCGACGCTGTGTTCCCAAAGCCGCCGTCCAAGGTCAGTGTTTCGGGCGGTGCGGCTCGCTTTGCGCTCGCGGCTCCGTGCGAAGTACCGGCCGGTTACGCCTTCAACGTCCGGTGAGGATGCCAGGTATACGCTGGTTCGAGCGCCGCGCTCCGGCGAGATCAGGAACATCCCACCGAGCTTCGCAGCGCTGCCGAACCACCAGTCGTCCCCTTTGGCGAAGTTGGTGCGTACCGCTCCGGGGTGCAGGGAGTTCGAGGTGACGCCGCGTGCGGACATGCGGGCCGCGTATTCGTTCGAGAATAGAATGTTGTGCAGCTTGGTGTTGCAGTATTGAAGCAGCGCGTTGAACTTCTTTTCGCCCTGTAGGTTGTCGAAGTCGACGGACCCGCCACGGTGTCCCATCGAAGACACATTGACGAGTCGTCCGCCACCGTCGGCTGCCAGCTGATCGGCCAGGAGGTTGGCCGTAACGAAGTAGCCGAGGTGGTTGATGGCGAACATCATCTCATGGCCGGCGCCGTTGAGGCGTCGATCGGAGAGGGAGACCCCGGCGTTATTTACGAGCACGTCCAGTCGTTCGAAGCGTCGCGCGAAGTCTTGCGCGAACGAGCGGATGGACTCGACGTCGGAGACATCGACGAGCAACAGGTGGACGTCCTCAGAGCAGCTGTCCGCGACGATCTCCATGCGAGCGGCCTCACCGCGCTCCCTGCTTCGACAGCCCATGACGACGGTCGCTCCCTTCTTCGCGAGCTCGAGCGCCGTGACTTTTCCAATCCCGGAATTTGCTCCGGTTACGATCACTACTTTGCCCTTCATACGTCGCGCCTCGTTGGTGGGACCGCCTGCAGCGGGTGCCGGGGTATATGCCTCAATCCCTGCTCCGCAAAGCGCTCTTGCGATGCGGTTGTAGTGATCTCCGTGACGAATTGACAGGGGACGGCGTCCTGGCCGGTATTCGCGAAGGGCGCTCACATTGACGATGGCGCCCGTCGCATCTATAGCAGCCGTGACTTGCGAAAGCGGAGGAATCCTCGGATATTCGGGGACTTGTAGGGGAGTTGTGTTGAGCGATTCAGACGCCGGCTATGTTGCGCATCACAATGTCGCGGTGATCAGCGCTCAAGACAAGAAGACACTCGACGCGATCTATAAGGCTGCAGGCACGCGGGCGCTCATCTGGAAGCGCCTGGACGACACCCACGCGATCGTCGATCCAACGCGTGTTTCCACCCTTGTGAGGCGCCTCGAAGACGGGGGCTTCTCGCCGGATTTCTCCTTCGACATCTTATAAACCTTCCCTTGAGCATGCCATGAGCGTCGCTACATACGACGGCCCGGTAGAAGGGGTTCTGCCGGGCGATAATACGGAGATTCTCCGCGATTTGCTGGCAGTAATCGACGCTTGCGAGGACAAGCGCGCCCAGCTCACGAAGGCCGGCCTGCCCCCCAAACCGCTGTGGGCTGCCGTTAACGCGCGACTGTTGTGGAGCGATCCGCGGTCGATCCTGCACGACTGGGACGAAGCGGATCAGGTCCGATTTATCTACTGCCTGGCGCAGCGCCTGCGCCTGATCGCGCCGAATGATGAGCGCACGATGCGCATCGGTCCCGGCGCGGATCGCTTCTTTCTCACCACGCCGTCGCGGCGAAACGCGATGCTGTTGCGGGCCTACATCGACATCTCGGATTGGGATGAGCGCTGCGATGCTCGCGACGGGGAAGGCCATCGCCTGAACTTCGGAAAGACCTTCAGGCGTGACTTCGCGATGGATGCTGAAGATGTGCGCCAGGAGTTGATTGCCGCCCTCGCCACCCTTCCGGTGGGGGAGTGGATGCGCTCCGATGCGTTGGCAGTCGCTGTCACAGAGCGCGCCCCGGCGATCCTGATCTCAGAAGAAGATGAGCCGCCGCTGCTCGAAGACGGTGAGGCCGACCCCGAGATTCAGCGTCTGGTTGACTACTGGCTCTATCAGGCCGCGCGATTTGGCTGGGTCGACCTTGCGCGCACCCCAGAGGTCGACATTCACTCCAGCGCCGAGCGCCTCTTTCGTGTGAACGCCGAGGGAGTGAAGACCCTGACCGAGCCGGTGCGCGGAAACCGCGACACAGAGCTCGCCGCGGCCCTCGAAACCAGGCCCTTTCTCTTACAGCCGAACAACGTGATCGCGTACTATCGCGAAGAGGGCACCATCGGCGACGAATACCTCCTGCGCCGCGTCGCTGACGCCGGCGACGACTTCGACTGGCATCAACCGGTGATCACCGTGCCGGTCACGCCGGACTCCTTCCGAGACGCCGTCGACGTGGGCCTCGACGTGATCACCTTCGAGTCGCGCGTGTTCGAACGCGCGAAGAAGAAGGTGCCGTCGGTGTTCAAGCAGCTGCTGAGTGACAACCAGCGAAAGCGCTCGGCCGTGTCGATCTCCACCGGCTTTGTCGCCGTGGAGTTGAATGGCGACAAGAAGGTCATTCGCAAGCTCAAGAAGGCCGACTTCAGGGTCTTCGGCGACGTGGCCCTGATCGCCTTCGATCTGTGGGATGAGTTCGCCGAAGTGCTTGGATTTGAGCCGGTTGAGGGCTTCCAATACCCCGCTGAGCTGCCTCTCGGGGCCATCGAAGACGGCGAGCTGCAGTTGGAGTGGTCGGCGCTGCCGATCGCCGCGCGCGAGCTCCTCGAAGCGCTCAAACTCAAGGGTGATCCGCCGGCAGCCGAGCTCAGCGAAGAGAGCGTGCACGACCTGGCCGCTGATGGCTGGACGCACTCCGCGATCGCTGAGGCGGTGTTGCCCATCACCGGCGTGGCGATTCCCCGCTGGCTCGCGTCGGCGCGCACCGGCTGATCCCCGCGAGGGGCGGCATCGCAGCGTCAGTGCGGCGCCGGTCGGCGCCTCCGTCGCAGCAGCATCCCGGCGGCCGCCAGAAGCCACAGCCCTGCGCCCGGTGCGCCGCCCGCTGACGCGGCGCTACAGCCGTCGTCGCCGGGGGTGGCGCGCTCTTCGCCGGTGTCTGTGCCGGCATCCGCGCCGGACGGGATCTCTTCGCACCCGTCCGTGTCCCAGCTGCACGTGGCTTCGTTGCAGGGCGCAAAGCCGGATCCGGCGCCGATGTCCTCGCAGGTGCTGCCGGTCGGGCCGTCGCACTCTTCTCCGCCGTCTACGACTCCATCGCCACAGGTGGGGAACCGGCAGTCCGTTCGGCAGGCGTCGGCGTCGATATCGGAGTTGTCGTTTCCGTCATCGCATTCTTCGCCGGTGTCTGTGGCGCCATCTCCACATCGAGGCTCTGTGCAGTCTGTGCGGCAGGCGTCAGCGTCGGTGTCGGAGTTGTCATCGCCGTCGTCGCAGATTTCAGGTCCCTGCAGAGTTCCGTCGCCGCAGGGGAAGGACAGCGGGTCGCCGGGCAGGGTCGGCGTGCCTGCGGGGTTGTCGTCCCCGATGCTCCACATCCCGTCGGGGTCGCCCAGCTCTTCGCCGTTGGTGTAGCCGTCGTTGTCCGCGTCTTCACCGGCCAGCGCCGGCCCCCACTCTACGGTCGCCTGTGACTTGATGTCGTTTGCCCCCGCGAGGTCGAGGTAGTTGAACTCGATTCGCATGCCGAAGTCGTTGCGTGGACCGCCGGGAAACACGTGGCAGTTCGAGCAGCTGTTGACCGTGCCGCCGGGGATGTTCGTCGGGCGAAAAGGTCTCGCCTCAGCGACAGCCGCAGAGCCGATAACGATCAGAAACGCGACGACGGTGATGCGAGATTTCATGGTGCTCCGCTGACGACTGAAGATTGGATCCGACCACCATAGCGGCACGGGGCGAACACACAAAGCTGCGCGCATTTCGCTCAGTCGCCGGCGACCGCCACGTCCACGACCAGGTCCCAAAGGCAGCGGAGCCCCCACCGGTAGCCTTCGACGTGAATCCGCTCGTTGTGACCGTGGAAGAGCTCAGTGAATTTCACCTCATCTTCCGCCGGAAAGCGTAGCGGAGAGTAGCCGTAGCACTTCGTGCCGAGGCGGGAGAAATACTGCGCGTCCGTAAAGCCCGGGATCATATAGGGCAGCGGAATCCCGTCCGGGTCGTGGCGCCGGATGTTCGCACAGATCTTCTCAAAGAAGGGGTCGTCAGTGCCCCCCTCGATGCCCTCAAACTCACGAATGGTCTCATAGGTGAAACCGCTGCCGACCACGGCTTCGACTTCCCGAAAGAGATCCTGTGATGTTTGCCCGGGCAGCAGGCGCCCATCCAGAGTGGCCGTCGACGTACCCGGAATCATGTTCGTCTTCTGGCCGGCCCGCAGGCCGGTAACCGACACTGTGTTTGATAGATTCGCGGCGAGCGTGTTTGCCAGCCCGCGGTCGGGAATCACCTTCTTCAGAATCAGCGCTGACAGCTTCGGGTTCAGTACGAGCGGCAATACAAGACTCGCCGGCGCCTTCTGCGTCTTCGCCAGAAGTCGGATATTTTCGCGCACGGTGGCCACCTCATGCTGCGGCAGACGCGTCGTCCCCAGCTTCGTGAGAGCCTCTGCGAGTCGAATCGTCGACATCGCATCGTGGGGCATCGAGCCGTGCCCAGGATCTCCGTGCGCGCTCATGCGAAACTGACAGATCCCCTTCTCGGCGACCTGCACCGGATAGTAGCGGACTCCGTTCACATCGAGCGTGAACCCGCCGATCTCGCCCAGCATGTATTCGGCGCGCACCTCGTCCGGGTGTTCCTCCACCATGTACTTCGAGCCGTAGGTGCACCCCTCCTCTTCGTCGGCCACCGCCGCGAAGATAATGTCACGGGTCAGCCGAGCGCCGCTCTCGCGCAGCGCGGCGGTGATGGTCAGGCACATCGTGACCATGTTCTTCATGTCGATCGCGCCCCGACCGAAGAGGTATCCGTCGTGTATCTCTGCGCCGAAGGGGTCGTGGTCCCAGTGCTCAAGCTCGACCGGAACCACATCGATGTGCCCGGTCAGTAGGAGCGGGCCGCCGCCGGTGCCATCGCCCTTGAGGCGGGCTACAACGTTGGGACGCAGCTGGTCCGGGCCGCAGCGAAACACCCGCGACTCGACGCCCGACTCCGCAAGCCGCTGAACGATCCAGTCTGCCGCCTCCCCTTCGTTGCCCGGCGGGTTCACCGTCTCGAATCGAAGCAACGTGCGAAAGTCCTCGACGCTGCGATCGGCGATCGCGTTCCACTCAGAGTCTGAAAACAAGGTCATGTGGGAATCGGGAGCATGGAGTTGAGGTTGTTGCGAGACTCTGTCCCGCGCTCTGCGAGGTTGTTGCGAGACTCCGTCTCGCGCTCTGCGAGGGGGTTTTCACCCCCTCGACCCCCGCGGAAGGTGCTATGCACCTTCCTGATTTTGGGGGCGGCGGGAGTATATCTGGCGTCGTGCCCGATTGGTATGGTGCGATGTGCTCAGTAGAAGCGGGGTCATGTGAGAAAGACGACAAATCATCTGCTGCAAGGATGGCCGGCGCTGCTGGCCGCAGGTCTGCTCCTGGCGTTCCTGATTCCGATGGCAACGGCGTCGGCGCTGCTTGCTCCGGTGCGGAACATCGACGGGGTCTGGTTCGTCAGCGAGCGTGACGGGGCGCAGCTGGTGGCCACAGAGCTGCGTGCAGGCCCGGCACCGGACGCGTCCGGGCTCGGCGCCGGAGATCGCTTCTTCGAGATCGAATCCGAGATGTGGCTGCGCAATCTGCGCGCTACGGAGCAGGTCCTTGAGTTCGGTGCGACCGCATCCGCGGACGCCGCCGTGCACACCGAAGTCTGGGTAAACGGAGTCCCGACCGATACCCGGCTGGAGGCGCTGCGCCGAGATCCCGCCCTGAGGAATTACCAGGTCGAGCATCTTGAGATCTTCTCCTTTCGCTTCCCTGCTGAAGGCCTGGTTTCCGTGCGAATTCGCACCCGCGTGCAGGTGACGACCGAAGCGACCGGTCAGACGCGCATACAGATCCCCACGCACCTCTTCGGCCTCTTCGGCGGTGAGGTTGAGCACGGCTTCATTGAGTTTCGCCCCGGCGAGCGCCCCATCGCAGTGCAGGCGACGCTCTCGTCACACACCCTCTTCGATGAACCCGAGAACCGCCTCAGCTGGTTCCTGCGCAGCTGGTCGCCGGGGATTCCCTTCGAGATCGCGTGGATGGGCGCCTGGCCAACCCTGATTCGCGTCGCAGAGGTCGAGCAGTGTCCGGCGCCGTGGGAGGTCATCCGAAGGATGACCGCCGGCGAGGCGTCGTCAGTCGCTGCGATGATCGCGCCGCTGGATGAAGCCACGCGTAGCTTTTGCGCCGCGCTGCCCCTGGTGATTCACGGCTACGTGTTTCCCTCAGAGTCAGCGCGCTCCCAGTTCGCCCAGATCGGGATGGAGCGCTACCTGGGGCCTGCCGGACAACGGCATCCTCTCTATCGCGAGAACCCCGGCTTCGAAGCCGGCATGCTCTCAGAGGTAGAGCGCATCTACCGCGCGGCGTTGTTGTCGCCTTAGATCCCACTCCCGCGACCTCACCCGCCCGTACGCGCTCTCTCCAGCTCCTGCTGGTGCTCCAACGCCTGCTCGTAGCGCTCCTGCAGCTTCAGCGCCGCGCGCATCTCCAGGTAACCGGCCTGGTCGGGCTCGAGCAGGTCGCAGCCGAAGTCTTCGATCCAATGCACGGCGCCGGCTGCTCGCTGCGGGTTGAGGCGCCTCGGCAGGACCAGGGTGTCCGCCGTGATCTCATAGATTGCAGTACCCTGCGGGATGCGGTCGAGGATCGGGATCTCTTCGGGTGCGTTCGGATTTCCGTAGAATGGCGTCAGATCGAACACCGCAAGGCAGGCTTCACCCAGGGGATTGTAGAAGATATCGTCGCGGGCGTTCAGCGAGGTACGCTCAAGCTCGGCGCCATCATCGTCGGCCAGAACCAGGTCGAAGCGGCCCGAGAGGCTGGTCAGGCGCTGCAGGGAGTTCGGCGCCAGCTCTGTACGAGCTGAGCGCCCCGCGAAAGGCCCGGGCATCTCGACCCACGCAAGGCGCGTCTCCGTCGACGTGTTAATCGCGTAGATCGTCACCTTCTTGCTGAAGACGAGGCGGCTTCCGAGGAAGCCGAAGCCGATCAACCATGGCAGAATGCCGATCGCGGTAATTACAAGAGCCACGAGCGCGATCAATCGCAGCCGCTTACGTCGCACTTCGGACTGAAACTCGGAGAATTCGTCTTCGTCGGACATGAGAGAGGGTGGCCTCGGTAACCGGTAGTCTTAGACAGCAGTAGCACCCCATGACGAGGCGAGACGAGACTTTTGACGCGTGGTGGCAGCGCTGCAGGCTCGCCGCATGGAGCCCACAGCCTCGCCGCAAACACGCTCTCGCCAACGGGACGCCCTGGAGCAGATCCGATGATACCCGAGTTCGAGTCCTCATTTACCACGGCGCTCCCCGCTGACGCCGCGCGCGAAAACCAACGACGGCAGGTCGAAGGCGCCTGCTACTCCTACGTCGCGCCAACCCCCGTAGCGGCTCCCAACCTGATCGCGTGGACACCGGATCTCGCCCGCACGCTGCAGCTTCCCGAAGACCTCGAGTCCGCTGCCCCGCTAACCGCGCTCTTCGCAGGCAACGAGGCCCCCCGCGGCTCTACACCCTGGGCCGCCTGCTACGGCGGGCACCAGTTCGGCAGCTGGGCCGGTCAGCTCGGTGACGGCCGCGCGATCTCCCTCGGCGAACTCCGCGACCGCGACGGCCGATCGTGGGAGCTCCAACTCAAGGGCGCCGGCCCCACACCCTACTCCCGGCGCGGTGACGGCCGCGCCGTCCTGCGCTCATCGATACGCGAGTACCTGTGCAGCGAAGCGATGCACCATCTCGGTGTACCCACCACGCGCGCATTGTCCCTCGTCACCACCGGCGACGCAGTCCGACGCGACATGTTCTACGACGGCAACGCGCAGGACGAGCCCGGCGCCATCGTCTGCCGCGTCGCACCCAGCTTCCTGCGCTTCGGCAGCTTCGAGATCTTCGCCGCCCGCCGCGACACCGACACCGCCCAGAAACTCCTCGCCTACATGGCAGACTCTCTCTTCGCCCATATCGACGGCACCGGCGACCAACGCATCGGCCGCATCTTCGAAGAAATCTGCCGCAGCACCGCGCTCATGATCGCACACTGGATGCGAGTGGGCTTCGTCCACGGCGTCATGAACACCGACAACATGTCCGTGCTCGGCCTCACCATCGACTACGGACCCTACGGCTGGCTCGACGACTACGACCCGAACTGGACTCCCAACACCACCGACGCACAGGGACGCCGCTACCGATTCGGCCACCAGCCCGCCGTCGCCGGTTGGAACCTCGAACGCCTCGCACACGCCTTCGCACCCCTCTGCGATGACCCCGGCGTGCTCGCCGCAGGCCTCGAAGCATACCCACAGGCCTACGAAGCACACATGCTCGAGATGTACGCCGCCAAGCTCGGCATCGCCGCCTTCAACCGCGACAGCGACCCGGAAAACCCCCACGAACCCCTCTGGCTCCTCGGCGAAGCACAACGCATCCTCGTCGCCACTCCCACCGACATGACCCTCTTCTACCGCGCACTGTCCACGCTGCCACCGGACGAGAACGCCTCCGATGAAGCGCTGCTGCGACCCATCGAAGACGCCTGGTACCACCCCGACTCCATCGACACCGCCCACCGCGAACGCACCCTCACCTGGCTCCGCGCCCTCACACACGCATGGCGCCACGAATCCACACCCGCCAAGACTCGCACCGCCAGAATGAACGCCGCCAACCCAAAATACGTCCTAAGAAACTACCTCGCACAACTCGCCATCGACGCCTCAGAATCCGGCGACCACAATACCCTCAATCAGCTCTACGACTGCATCCAAACCCCCTACGACGACCAACCCCAACACAACGACTTCGCCGCAAAACGACCCCAATGGGCCGAAAACCGCCCCGGCTGCTCTATGCTCTCATGTTCGTCGTGACGTGCAGTGCGAGGGCGCTGCCCTCGCGCTCCCGCCTAAGGGTTGGCACCCTTAGGAAACCCAGCGGAAAGCTGCGCTTTCCTATTAGGGTTCTGGGATGCCACGCGTGAGCCAATCACCTCCGCAAGGAAAGCGCAGCTTTCCGCAGGGTGTGCAGAGGGCGATAGCCCTTTGCCGGAGCGCGAGGCAGAGCCTCGCTCAAGCCTCGTACTTGCGGCGTTCCTCGCACCGTGCGACTGCCTGACGAATGCCTTCTTTTCATGAGATGCGGGAGCGTGCTCGTCGGGTGGTGTCTGACGAGGTGGGTACGATTGTGCGTGAGGCGCGCTTTCGGATGGCGTTGGTGTATCCGAGTCCGTATCGGGCGGCGATGAGTAGTCTGGGGTATCAGATTATTTATCGTATCGTGAATGAGCGGGAGTTGTGGAGTGCCGAGCGGGCGATGTTGCCCGAGGACGTGGGGGAGTTTCGGCAGGGTCGTTGGCCTTTGTTTACGTTGGAGGGCGAGACGGCGGTTGGCGACGCTGATGTGGTTGCGTTTTCGTTGGCGTATGAGCTTGAGATTCCGGGGTTGTTAGATTGTTTGGATTTGTCTGGGATTCCCTTGCGGGGAGCGGAGCGCAGTGACGAGGACCCGATTGTTGTTATCGGCGGGCCGCTGACTTTTTCGAACCCGTTGCCGTCGGCGCCTTTCGCTGATGTGGTTGTGATGGGTGAGGGCGAAGAGGTTGTCGGTTGTTTGCTTGACGCGTGGGAGGGTCACAGCGGTCGGGCGGAGAAGTTGGAGGCGATCGCGGCGGTGGCGGGGTGTTATGTTCCGTCGGTGCACGGCGAGTTGTTGTTGCCGGTGGCGGCGGCGGACAATGTGTTGTTGCCGGGGTGTGGCCAGATTATTACGCCGCATGCGGAGCTGGCGAATATGCATCTGGTGGAAGCGGAGCGCGGATGTCATCGTAAGTGTACGTTTTGTGTGATGCGTCGGAGCACGAACGGCGGGATGCGCCTGGCGGATCCGGGGGCGATCATTGCTTCGATTCCGGACGCGGCGCAGCGTGTTGGTCTTGTCGGTGCGGCGGTGAGTGATCACCCGAAGTTGTGTGATATTGTCGAGCAGATCGTGGATTCCGGCCGCGGCGTGGGCCTGTCGAGCTTGAGGGCGGATCGGCTGAGTGAGCGGCTGGTTGGGCTGCTTGCGCGGGGTGGGTATCGAACCTTGACGGTGGCGTCGGATGGGGCGTCGGAGCGTCTGCGTAAGGAGTTGCAGAAGGTGATTCGTGAGGAGCACCTGATCAGGGCGGCACACTTTGCGGCGGCGAGCGAGCTGCGTGTGTTGAAGCTGTATATGATGATCGGCGTGCCGGGCGAGACAGAGGATGACATTACGGAGCTGATCGACTTCTGCAAAGAGGTGAGTCAGATTCATCGTCTTGCGTTGGGCATTGCGCCTTTTGTGTCCAAACGAAACACGCCCCTCGATAAACATGGTTTCGCGGGGATTCCGTACGTGAATGGTGTGTTGAAGCGATTGCGTAAGGAGCTTCGCGGCCGAGTGGATATTCGAAGCGTGTCGGCGCGGTGGGCCTGGGTAGAGTGGAACGTTGCGCAGGGTGGTTTTTCGATGGCGGACGCGACGGAGAGTGCGTGGCGCGCCGGCGGCGGGTTTTCGGCGTGGAAGCGTGCGATCGCCGAGTTTGGTGGTGAAGACGAGAGTGATAGAGCGTCTTGGAGCTAACGAGTCTGTGTGAGTTGTAAGAGCGAGAAGAGCGTGAGTAGCCCGTGAAGTTGAATCAGGAATCCGGCGGCGAGCCTGCCGCGGTCGAGGAAGTAGCCGAGGGGCTGATTCGTGTGCCGCTGCGAACACCGACCCTGCCACCGGCAACGCGCACCAACACCTATCTTGTCGACGTTGGTGGCGCCTGGCTGGTCGTAGACGCGGGACCCTCGAAGGCGAGCGAGCTGGAGCGCCTGGATGTTGCGATGCGCCGGTTTATTGGTGCCGCAGAGGTCGCGGGGTTGCTTCTTACGCACCATCATCGGGACCACGTGGGTGGCACGGAGTGGTGGGTGAGCAGCTTTTCGGCGCCGGTGTACGCGCACGCCCGTACTTTCGAGGCGGTGCCGAAGGCGTACGCGCGGGCAACTGCGCGGGGTCGGCGCCCGAAGCGCGTCGAGCTGGTCGAGGACGCGGAGATCGGCAACGCGACGGCGTTGTTCACCGAGGGCCACGCACGCGGTCACTTCAGTCTGCGCACCGACGCGAGCGATGTGCTGGCCGGGGATCTGATGGCGGGGCTGGGCACGATCGTTGTGGATCCGCCGGACGGCGACATGAGCGCGTATTTCGCGTCGCTTCGTCGTCTCCGTGACATGCCGCTGCGCGGCGGTTTTCCGGCGCACGGACCTCACGACGCCTCGGCGCATGACCGCATCGACGCGTATATCGAGCACCGCACAGCGCGCGAAGACCGCGTGTTCGCGGCGCTCTCGTTGGACGAGCCACGCGGGCTGTCAGCGGTGACGAAGCGAGCCTACGACGATGTCCCGGTGTTTCTGCTGCCGATGGCGAGCCGCTCGGCGTTGGCGCATGTGCTGAAGCTGGTCGATGATGGGCGTGCGATTGCGGTGGGTGATGGCTGGCGGGCGTTGGAACCATGATCGCCGCGAGGCGTCCGGAATACGCAGCGGCCCGGTGATCGCGATCGCCCAAAAATAACGCATTGCGTCGTGCGAGCGCTTGACACCCTAAAGGCTGCGGGATACCCCGCCCCCGCGTCATCCGGTCGACTCTGTACGACGAAGACGCAACCCCCTGAATTCGTTTCGATTATTCAGGTTCCAGCCGCCGGTTCTTCCAATTCCGGCCCTTGAGCGCCGGAACGATCTGCCCCCGCTGAGTCCACACTCGATGAACGACGCGTTGAACCAATCACTGCACGAGGCGATGAGCGCCACGGCCGAGTCTTCGCTTCGACTCGCCGAGATTCCTGAGATTGGGGCCATGGGTGGCGTCGATCTCAACTACTCAGCGCTGATCGCCGCCGGCATCTTCCTGTTGGTGTGGCTGCTGCTGAAAGTGCTGCTCTTCGACCCCTATCTCAAGATCGTGCGCGAGCGCGACAAGCTGATGGGCGGAACCCGCGATGACGCCTCCGAGGACTTCCGCAAAGCCGATGAGCTCGCCGCCAGCCTGGACGAGCGCCTTACGAAGGCCCGCGAAGAGGCCACAGCACGACGCGAGGCGCTGCGTGTCGAGGGCGAGCAGCGCCGCGACCAGATGCTCAACATCGCGCGTGAAGAAGCAGAGACGATGATGGCCGCGCAGCGTGAGACCCTCGACCGCGAGCTGGCTGCCGCAGGCGAGTCCAAAGAAGTTGAAGCCCGCGCGATCGCATCTGCGATTGTCGGCCGCATCCTGCAGGCGTCCTGAGATGACTATGAATCGACGACTCATCGCATCTGCCGCCGCGTTGTTCACCCTCGTGCTGCCGAGCCTCGCGTTGGCCGCCGGCGACGGTGGGCACGCCCCCGAGGCGCCGCCGACCCTTCAGCTGATCGCTACGATCATCAACTTCTGCCTCTTCATCGGCATCCTCGTGTACTTCGGCCGCAAGCCGGTGCGCGAGTTCTTCCTCAATCGCCGCGACGACGTGGTGGCGAACATCGAGGAGTCGAAGCGACTGCGTGAAGAGGCCGAGGCCAAGCTTCGCGAATACACGGAACGCGTCGATGCCTTCGACGCTGAGCGTCAGAAGATGCTCGACGAGTACCGCGCCATCGGCGAAGCCGAGCGCGAGAAGATCGTCGCAGACGCTACGGTGCAGGCGGCGCGAATTCGCAGCGATGCAGAAGCGCGCGCGGGCCACGAGGCTCGTCAGGCGCGCGGCGGAGTGCACGGCGACATCGTCGAGCGCGCCGTTGAGCTCGCGACCAATGAAATCACCAGTCGATTGAACCCAGCGGTACACAGCCAGCTGATCGATCGCGGAATCGCCAGTCTAAGCGACGCGGGCTGAGGTAACTAGATATGTCCGTACGACAAATCGCAAAACCCTGGGCGCGTGCGCTTCTTGAAGTGGCGCAGGCCGACAATTCGGTCGAGCGAATCCGCCGCGAACTGACCGGCTTTGCCGAGATGATCGACAAGGCGCCTGAGCTTGAAAGAGTGCTCACCAACCCCGCTGTTGACGAGTCTGCTAAGAAGAACATCGTCGCGGACCTGGGTCGTCGACGGGTGCTGTCGAAGCTGACGGCAAACTTCCTTCAGCTTCTCGGAGACAAGGGTCGCCTCGGCGCACTTCGCGAGATCGCAGAGGCCTTCGGCGAAGAAGCAGACGCGCTCTCGGGAACCGTGCGTGCCGCGGCCGTGTCGACGATTCCCCTGTCGGCGCTGCATGTGTCGCGCCTGCGAGCTGCTCTTGAGCAGATGACCGGCCGCAAGGTCGTAGTGGAAAACGAAGTCGACGACTCGCTGTTGGGCGGGCTCGTCGTGAAGCTTGAAGGAAAGGTCTACGACGGGAGCATCAAGTCACAGCTCGCGTCGATTCGTGAACGCATTTTGAGGGTCTGAGTCGACAACGTCGGCTCGGGGAGGCCCCACAGCCCCAGAAAGAGGATCGGATGGAGATCAACGTCGAAGAAATCAGCCGCATCATTCGCAAGCAGATCGAGAACTACGATGCGAAGGTTGAGGTAGCAGAAACCGGGACGGTGATCTCGGTCGGTGACGGTATCGCCCGCGTGTACGGCCTCGAGAAGGCCATGGCCGGTGAGCTCCTTGAGTTCCCCGGACAGGTATACGGGATGGTCCTCAACCTGGAAGCGGACAACGTCGGCGCCGCGCTGCTCGGTTCATCGGACGCCATCTCAGAAGGCGACCCGGTGAAGCGAACCGGCCGCATCGTTGAGGTTCCGGTCGGTCCGGCCATGATCGGCCGCGTTGTAAACGCGCTTGGTCAGCCTATCGACGGCAAGGGACCCATCAGTCAGGAACACACACGCCGCGCTGAGGTGAAGGCGCCGGGTATCATTGAGCGCAAGGGCGTTCATGAGCCGATGCAGACCGGCCTCAAGGCCATCGACGCGCTGGTCCCGATCGGCCGTGGACAGCGCGAGCTGATCATCGGCGATCGCCAGACCGGTAAGACGGCTGTCGCGATCGATACGATCATCAACCAACAGAACGAGAACAGCAAAGAGAACCCCTGCTACTGCATCTACGTCGCCATCGGACAGAAGCAGTCCACGGTTGCGCAGGTTGTTGAGAAGCTCCGCGAGTATGGCGCGATGGAATACACCATCGTCGTCTCGGCCTCCGCGACGGACCCGGCTCCCCTGCAGTTCCTCGCCGCGTACGCCGGCGTGACGATGGGTGAGTACTTCCGCGACAGCGGCCAGCACGCGCTGATCATTTACGATGACCTCTCGAAGCAGGCGGTTGCGTACCGCCAGCTCTCGCTGCTCCTTCGCCGCCCGCCGGGCCGCGAAGCCTACCCGGGTGACGTCTTCTACCTTCACAGCCGCCTCCTTGAGCGTGCCGCGAAGATGTCGGACGACCGCGGTGCCGGCAGCCTGACGGCGTTGCCGATCATCGAGACCCAGGCCGGTGACGTCTCGGCGTACATCCCGACCAACGTCATCTCGATCACGGACGGCCAGATCTTCCTTGAGAGTGATCTCTTCTACGCCGGTGTTCGCCCGGCCATCAACGTCGGCGTTTCGGTATCGCGCGTCGGTGGTAATGCGCAGATCAAGGCGATGAAGCAGGTTGCGGGTACTCTGCGACTCGACCTCGCGCAGTTCCGCGAAATGCAGGCATTCGCGCAGTTCGCGTCTGACCTGGACCCGGCAACCCAGCGTCAGCTCGCAAAGGGCGCACGCCTTACCGAGCTGCTGAAGCAGAAGCAGTACTCGCCGCTGCCGGTCGAGAAGCAGATCGTCACGATCTACGCAGGCAACAACGGCTTCTGCGACGACTACGAAATTGCGGACCTCTCTCGCTATGAGGCCGAGCTCTACAAGTTCATGGAAGCGCGCCACGCGAACGTGCTCAGCGACATTCGCAGCAAGGGCAAGATCGACGACGCGCTTGAGGCATCCATCAAGGGTGCACTCGAAGCGTTCGCGAAAGAATTCCAGGCCTGAGTTTGCTCCCCTTGTGCTCTGCGCATTGCGCAATTGCACGGGGCACAGGAGAAGTAAGTGGCAAACGTTAAAGAAATCAGAAACCGCGTCAAAACGGTTAAGAACACACAGAAGATCACCCGCGCGATGAAACTCGTCGCTGCGGCGAAGCTTCGACGTGCACAGGACGCGGTCGTCGCATCGCGTCCCTACACGGCAAAGATGCGCGAGGTTGTCGGCGAGCTCTGCTTGAACGCCGATGAAGAGGTGAGCCCTTTCTTTCGCAACCCGGAGCAGCCGAAGAGCGCGCTTGTCATCGTCTTGACCAGCGACCGCGGTCTGTGCGGCGGCTACAACTCCGCATTGCTTCGCAAGTTGAAGACCTACGTACGCGAAGGGGCCGAATCGTACGATGAGCTGGGCACAGCAGTCATCGGACGTAAGGGCCGCGAGTTTGTCCGTCGCGAGAACATCACCGTCTCGGTGGACCTCAGCGAGTACCCCGCTCTCGCAGACGTCGAAGTCGCTTCTGCGATCGCGACCACCGCGATGGACTCCTTTGCCGCCGGCGAAATCGACCGCGTAATGATCCTCTTCAATCGCTTTCAGTCGGCACTCTCACAGGTGCCAACCTTCGAGCGGCTGCTGCCCCTCGATCCCGAGGCGTTCACGAACGAGGACATCACGCCGCGGGATTACAAGTACGAGCCCAACGAGCAGGAGCTCCTTGGCGCGCTCATTCCGCAGTACGTGACCTCACAGGTGTACGCAGCACTCCTTGAGTCTGTTGCATCGGAGCAGGGCGCGCGGATGACGGCGATGGACAACGCAACAAACAACGCGAACGACCTCATCGACTCGCTGACCCTGCAGATGAACCGAGCACGTCAGGCCATCATTACAACCGAGCTGATGGAGATCACCGCCGGCTCTGAGGCCCTCAAGGGCTGAGACGGGCAACGCCCCACCGCAATCACACACATTTCAGGTAAGCAGAGAGCACAATCATGACAGCACCCGCAGCACCGCACGGAAAAATCACTCAGGTCATCGGCCCGGTCGTCGACGTCAGCTTCCCCACGGGACAGCTGCCGCCGATCCTCACCGCGCTGAAAGTGACAAACCCCGCAATCAGCGACGGCGACTGGAACCTGACCCTCGAAGTTGCACAGCATCTCGGCGAGAACTCGGTGCGCACCATCGCTATGGACGCGACCGACGGTCTGGTTCGCGGCATGGACGTGCAGAACACACAGACACCTCTGATGATGCCGGTCGGACGCGAAGTCCTCGGCCGCATCCTGAACGTCACCGGTGCGCCGGTCGATGAGGTGCTCGTTCTCAAGCTGAAAGACGGAAGCCGAGTCGGTGGCTTCCTCATCGAAGAGACCGCAGCTGCCTACAAGCTGAAGGTTCTCAACGCGGATGACATTCACGACACCAGGCTTGTCGATGTTGCGAAGAGCGACGTCGACAAGGTCCTCGGTGTTGAGGCGACCGAGTTCGCACCGATTCACCGTCCGGCACCGACCTTCGACGAGCTCAACACGAAGGGCGAAGTCTTCGAGACCGGCATCAAGGTCATCGACCTTCTCTGCCCCTACGCGCGTGGTGGCAAAATCGGCCTCTTCGGCGGCGCCGGCGTCGGCAAGACCGTTCTCATCATGGAGCTGATCAACAACGTTGCTGTCGCGAAGGGCGACGGCGGCGGCTACTCCGTGTTCGCCGGTGTGGGTGAGCGTACCCGCGAAGGCAATGACCTCTACTACGAGATGATGGAGTCCAAGGTTCTGGCGCCGAACGGCGACTGGGAGAACTCCAAGGTTGCGCTGGTCTACGGACAGATGAACGAGCCCCCCGGCGCGCGCGCACGCGTTGCTCTCTCAGGCCTCACCGTCGCCGAGCACTTCCGTGACAAGCTCGGCCAGGACGTTCTCTTTTTCGTCGACAACATCTTCCGCTTCACGCAGGCGGGCTCAGAGGTGTCGGCGCTCCTCGGTCGTATCCCCAGCGCCGTTGGTTACCAGCCGACCCTGGCCACCGAGATGGGTGCTCTGCAGGAGCGCATCACGACGACCAAGAACGGCTCGATCACTTCGGTCCAGGCTGTCTACGTTCCCGCGGATGACCTTACAGACCCGGCGCCGGCAACGACCTTCGCGCATCTCGATGCGACGACCGTTCTCAGCCGTCAGATCGCGTCTCTGGGCATCTACCCCGCAGTGGATCCTCTCGATTCGACCTCGCGCATGCTCGCGCCCGAGATCATCGGCCAGGAGCACTACGACGTCGCACGTAAGGTGCAGGCCGTTCTTCAACGCTACAAGGAGCTGCAGGACATCATCGCCATCCTCGGCATGGACGAGCTGAGCGAAGACGACAAGCTTGCCGTCTCGCGTGCTCGAAAGATTCAGCGTTTCCTCAGCCAGCCCTTCTTCGTCGCTGAGCAGTTCACCGGTACGCCCGGCGAGTACGTGAAGCTCGAAGACACGATCGCCGGCTTCCAGGCGCTGTGCAACGGCGAATGCGATGACATTCCCGAGCAGGCATTCCTCTACGTCGGTACTCTTGAGCAGGCGCTCGAGAAGGCCAAGACCGTTTGATCCAACGCTGCTGTTTGATTCAGAACTACTGTTTGATTCAGAGTAACAGGCGCCTCTTCGGAGCATTGCATCATGGCTGAAGCCATCCGACTCGAAATTGTCACGCCCGTTGCCGCGGCATTCTCAGACGACGTGTCTGAAGTTGTGCTGCCCGGCGTCCTCGGTGAGATGGACGTCATGCCCGGACACGTGCCGCTGATGACGCTGCTGAATGCAGGCAGCGTGCGCTGCGTGACTGCGGCCGGCGATCGCCTGTTTGCTATCAGCGGCGGCTTCGCCGAGATCGGTCCGGACCGCGTGACCGTGATGGTTGAGCACTGCGAAGGTACGGACGACGTTGACATGGAGCACGCGCGAATCGAGCTCTCTGAGCTGGAAAAGCGCATGGACGTAGGCGACTTCGCGTCCATGGAAGAGCTCCACGAAGAGAATGAGAAGTTGCGTCGGGCCCGCGCCCGAATTGAGATCGTCGAGAAGGCAACAGCTCGTCGCTGAGCTTCGCGGACCGATCTACCGCAACCCCATCAACGCCGGCGTTCAACGACGCCGGCGTTTGTTATTGCGCTTGCTTGCTTGTGCATTGTTTCGGCGCCAGACGACGAACAGCCCGGCGCAAAGCAGGGTGAAAGGCAGGGGGATTCTGGTCGCGCCGGACGCACTTCCGCCGCTGTAGCTGCTGCAACCCGGGTCGCCGCCGGTCGCGGTGCCGATGTCGACCACGGTGTCGTACGCGGTGTTTGTGTCGTCCGCGGTGTTTGTGTCGTCAGCAGTACTTGTGTCGTCGCCAACGCCGGAGTCTCCGTCGAGAGCGGAGTCTTCAACGACGTCGCCCGTGTCGCCCGTGTCGCCCGTGTCGCCCGTGTCGCCCGTGTCGCCGCCGCTCGTTGAAACCTCGACAGCAGGCACCACGCCTTCGGTGATAGGAAGGACAATCGCGCTCGGCGTGTTCGGCCCGCTGTGCACGGTCAACGTGGCGACGATCGGCGAGGGATCATCGGCGAGCGGTGTCGCGCTCTGTGGATTTACGCCGATACGACGCGCGTTGGTCGCCTGGATGATGACCGCGAGTGCATGGCCCTGTCGCAGTCGAATCGACACCGGTCCCAGATCGACTCTAAAGAGTGTGGGTTCGCCGGGGGTCAGCGAACGAAGCTGATCCGTACCGTGTGCAAAGCGCCCGCGTCGTACCCCATCGGCAATATGAATGTAGAGGTTGTCGTTCGTAATCTGAACCAGCTTCACATGGACGTCTATGTCGCTGGTGCTCGATGACGCCCAGATGTTTGCTTCGACTTCGCCGATGATATCGACAGCCGAGTCCGCCGTGGGCGTCTCGAAGAGAAGAACGTCATCGCGATTGAGCAGCTGGTTCTGAGGCCGGTACCCGCCGAAGCCGTTGGTCGCGTTCTCGGCCAGCAACGCGCCGCCCACGGTCGGCACCGGATCACTCGGGTCTGACAACAGTGAGAGTTGTCCCGGCGTAACCGGGGCGGCGTCTCCAAGTCCGCCGTCGGGGATCAGAAAGAGTGATGTCGGCGTCGCGTCGGCGGGTGGCCACTGTGTGGATTGCAGCCACGACGCCTGCACCCGAAGCTCGGTGATGAAAGCTTCCTCGTCGAGAATCTGGGTACGGTGTACGCGGGCCTGCTCCCAGCCGGGCTTTGCGCCGCCGCCGAGTATCCACCCCGAAAATGCGTTGAAGTAGAGGGTGGAATCGACGCCACCGCCCGGTTGATAGAAAGATTGGGTGGGAAACTTGATGGTGCCGATCCTGCCGCCCCCCTCCAGGGGATTTGCGAGAACTGTCCCATGCGTCCACGGTCCCAGAACCAGGAAGTGATCGCTGCTGTCGAAGCCATGCGAGACCATCTGCTTCCAAACGTCGACGGTACCGTCGGCAAAAATATCCTGTGTACCGCCTACGAAAAGCGTCGGCACCGAGTGGGTGTGTGCCTGCACCTCGACGTCTGTCACGATGCCGTCGGCCCAGAAAGGACCGTTGGCCTCGTTGGCGCGCGCAACCTCGTCGAAGCCCGGTCCTGCGTGAGCCACGAGCCAGTCCTCGATGACTTCGGCGCGATCGGCCCCTCCGGGAAAGAGCGCCGAGTAGATATCGCCGGTCGCCACGGCCGCATACACACCCTTCAGATTTGCGGGGGGATTCTGCAGGGCGAGGGTGGCGACAATGCCCGGTCCGGAAGCGCCCCACATCATCACGGACCCGTTGGACCAGGGCTGCTCGTCGATCCAGGCCAGTGTGTCGTAGGTATCCGCGGCGTCACCGACAAAGCGCATCGTGTCCTCTCCGCCGCTGTTGCCGGTGCCGCGCAGATCCTGGGCGACATAGATCATGCCGCGGTCGTTCATGTACTGCGCGTCGGTAAGAATGGCGTGGAAGGAGTGTGCGGTCTCTGATGCGGAGTAGGCACCGTAGGGAGTGCGTATCAGGACTACGCCACGCGGGACCTCGAGGTTGTCGTTCGGCGTGTGGACGCGCGTGTGCAGCGTGACACCGTCAGTCATCTCCACATCGAAGACGCGGGTCGCGGCCGCCGCATCATTGGACACAGAGAGCGCGACGATGGCGCACAGTAGGAACCCGATCTTCATTGCGGGACTCGATTTGAGTGATGGTCCGGGCGACTGTACCGGATCGGGTCATCGCGAAGCAAACCCGGGTTCTTCGGCGCAGTCCGGTCGCTACTTCGGAGAGCGGGCGACCACGGCTGCGGGTCCCCTTGCCTTGGGGGCGGTCGCCGCAGGTGTCAGGCGCGCGATGAGATCGAGGTGCCCGGTGTCGCCCAGCCATGCGCCCCCGTCCCTCGATGCGATCGCGGTCGCGACCACGGCGGAGCC
>JAUICO010000153.1 GCA_030427825.1 bacterium
CCAAGGGTTTGGCTGTTCGCCAATTAAAGTGGTACGCGAGCTGGGTTCAGAACGTCGTGAGACAGTTCGGTCCCTATCTGCTGCGGGCGTAGGAGAATTGAGAGCATCTGTCCTTAGTACGAGAGGACCGGGATGGACGAACCTCTGGTGTACCGGTTGTTCCGCCAGGAGCACCGCCGGGTAGCTACGTTCGGAAAGGATAACCACTGAAAGCATCTAAGTGGGAAGCCTCGCTCAAGATCAGTTCTCCCCATAGACCCGTTCGAGAACAGGACGTTGATAGGGGGCAGGTATAAGTGTGGCAACACATGCAGCCGAGCCCTACTAATTGGTCAATCGGCTTGATCTCCCTCTCTTCATGCAGACTGGCCGGGATGCCGCGAAAGCAGCAAGCCCGAGCAGTTTCAGAGACCTGATTTTCTACCTCCTAACGCTTACAATTTGGACATCGTCGTCTATACAGTTCGTACACTTTATGCCGGTGATTATTGCGGAAGGGTTCCACCCGATCCCATCCCGAACTCGGTCGTTAAGCCTTCCAGCGCCGATGGTACTGCACGGGAGACTGTGTGGGAGAGTAGGTCATCGCCGGCACCCTGTGTTGCCCCCCATTGCTCTGCGCTATGCGCAACCGCATGGGGCCCCGTCTCCGGAAACGGAGCCTGGGAGATGCAACAAACAACCGTCGCCCCGTAGATTGACTTCTACGGGGCGATGCTTGTTTTTGCACCCTGTGTTGCCCCCCATTGCTCTGCGCTATGCGCAACCGCATGGGGCCCCGACTCCGGAAACGGAACCCCCGGGGAAGTGCAAACAACTACCGTCGCCCCGTAGATGTACTTCTGCGGGGCGACGTTCGTTTTTGTCAGCTGTGCTTGCCCCCCATTGCTCTGCGCTGCGCGCAACCGCATGGGGCCCCGACTCCGGAAACGGAACCCCCGGGGAAGTGCAAACAACAACCGTCGCCCCGTAGATGTACTTCTGCGGGGCGACGCTCGTTTTTGTCAGCTGTGCTTGCCCCCATTGCTCTGCGCTGCGCGCAACCGCATGGGGCCCCGACTCCGGAAACCGAAACCTCGAGACTGTGCACAACAACCCTTATCCCGTAGATCCAGGACCGCGGGTCAGTTGCGTAGGACAAGTCGTTCCCACTCTCTCCAGGAAAGCGCAGCTTTCCGCTGGGGTTCAAAGGGGGCGTGAGCCCGTTTGCGGAGCGCGAGGCGGAGCCTCGCATCAAAGCGTGTTCCCATCGCAAGCCGCCGGTTCCGCTGCGCATCGTGGCCTGCTATGTCCGCCGCTGCCAATTGCCGGAAGGGCTTATGTCACGCGTTCTCATCACTTCAGCGCTCCCCTACGCCAACGGGCCGATTCATATCGGCCACCTTGTCGAGCACGTACAGACTGACGTCTGGGCGCGCTTCAGACGCCTGATGGGCGATGAGGTGCTGCACCTCTGCGCGGACGACACACATGGCACGGGCATTGAGCTGAATGCGCGTAAAGAAGGCATCACGCCGGAAGAGCTGGTGGCGCGGTCGCAGAGGGAGCATGAACGCGACTTCGCCGCCTTCGGTATCAACTTTGACAGCTACTACACGACGAACTCACCGGAGAATCAGGAGCTCGCCAATCTCATCTACCACGCGCTCAAGGACGGTGGTCACATCGAGCGCAAGTCGTCGATGCAGATGTACTCCGAGTCTCTCGGACGCTTTCTCCCGGACCGCTGGGTCAAGGGAACCTGCCCGAAGTGTGGGACGCCGGACCAGTACGGAGACCAGTGCGGAAACTGCAACACAACGTACGAGCCTGCGGACCTGATCAACCCGGTGGACGCGATTGAAGGCAAGACGCCGGTGCTTCGCGAGACCGAGCAGCTCTATGTTCGGCTCGCAGACTTCGTCGGTGAGTTGGAACGCTGGGTCCCGGAGGGCGTTCCACAACCCGCAGTTAGAAACTTCGTAGACCGGTGGATGGAGGCCGGACTCGCTGATTGGTGCATCAGCCGCGATGCGCCATATTTCGGCTTCGAGATCCCGGGTGAGACCGGAAAGTACTTTTACGTCTGGCTCGACGCACCCGTAGGCTACATCGCGACGACGAAGCAGCTGTGCGATGCACGCGGCATGAACTGGCGCGACTGGTGGGACGCCGGGAGCGACGCGGAGATCGTGCACGTGATCGGCAAGGACATCGTGTACTTCCACACGCTGTTCTGGCCGGCGATGCTGCATGCGGCGGGGCTCAAGCAGCCCTCGCGCGTACAAGCCCACGGTTTCCTCACTGTCGCCGGCGAAAAGATGTCCAAATCCAGAGGGACCTTTATCCGCGCCGAAGTGTGGGCCGAACACCTGGACCCCTCGTACCTGCGATTCTACTACGCCACGAAGCTCGGCAACGGCATCGATGACATGGACCTCAACCTTGAGGATTTCGTCAATCGCGTGAACTCAGACCTCGTCAACAACGCGGTCAACCTTGCGTCGCGGGTGACGAAGTTCATCGCCGCCCGATTCGACGGGCAGGTGTGTGATTTCGAAACCGCGAATCATCCACTATGCGACGACGTCGCGTCCGCCGTAGACCAATACCGGGCGTTGATGCAGGACTGGGACATCCGTGGCGCAACTCGCCTGATCGCTGAGCTGGGCGATAAGGTGAACACTTATTTCCAGGAAGCGGCGCCATGGGCCTTGATCAAGACCGACCCTGCCGCCGCACAGGAGTGCTGTAGCGCGGCGCTCCACGCGGCGACCGTCCTCATGACGCTGCTCTCGCCGATCGTGCCCGATGTCGCCGCGAAGTACGCGGACGCTATCGGCGTGGATGTTCTTGGCCTGGAGCACACCAGCCCGGCGTGGCGACCCGCGCTCGTGGCTGCACCGGACAGCATCATCTCACGTGTCCAACCGGCCGCCGTCGACGCCGTGATCGAAGCCTCCAAACAGGCGCCAACGGACGATGCCGTCGATGACACCTCGAGCGCTGACCTCGAAGCGATCAAACCGGAGATCTCGTTTGATGACTTTTCAAAAGTAGATCTGCGAATCGGCAAAGTTGTTTCAGCTTCCGAAGTCGAAGGTGCGCGGAAGCTGCTCCAGCTTACGGTCGATATCGGGCGCGAGATCAATGTGTTTGCAGGTATCCGACAGGCGTACCCTGATCCGGCAGTACTCGTAGGCGCGTCCGTTGTAGTCGTCGCCAACCTCGCGCCGCGAAAGATGCGCTTCGGTGTCAGTGAGGGAATGCTCCTTGCGACCTCTGCAGCAGATGACAGCGGCCTGCAGCTCGTTCAGGTGGATCCATCGGCGCTTGCCGGTTGGACCGTGCGATAAAACCCGAGAGGCGACAGCATGAGTGAAGTCAAACAGAGTGGCGAGGCGATACTCGACGACCTGAAACGCCGCGGTCTCATCCATCAGACGACCGACGAGGAAGGGATCGTCGCTGCGCTCAACAGGGGCAGAGTCACCGCCTATGTTGGTGTTGATCCTACCGCAAACACAATTCATCTTGGGCACCTGCTGCCGATTCTGGCACTACGCCGGCTACAGCTCGCCGGCCATCGGCCGATCGTTGTGTTTGGCGGTGCGACTGGGATGATCGGAGATCCCAGCGGCAAGTCGGATGAGCGCGTACTTCTGGATGAAGAGACGATCGAAGCAAACTGCGCTGCCATTCGCGGTCAGATTTCTCGCTTCCTGGACCTCGAGGGTCCAAACGCCGCGATCCTTACAAACAACATCGATTGGATCGGAAAGTTCTCATATATCGATTGGTTGCGTGAAGTCGGCAAGCACTTCACCGTGAACTACATGAGCGCAAAGGAGTCTGTGCGCAGGCGCCTGGAGGACCGTGATCAGGGCATCTCATACACCGAATTCAGCTACATGCTGTTGCAGTCGTTTGACTTTCTGGAGCTGTATCGGCGACACGATTGCACGCTCCAGATCGGAGGCAGCGATCAGTGGGGAAACATCACAGCGGGCATCGAACTGATTCGACGGAAGGTGCAGGGGCAGGGCTACGGGCTAACGCTTCCGCTGGTCACTACATCGACAGGACAGAAATTCGGCAAGAGTGAGGGGAACGCGGTCTGGCTCGATGCAGAGCAAACATCGCCCTACGAGCTGTATCAGTACTTCATGCGCGCCGATGATCGCGACATCGCAACGTATATTCGCTACTTCTCATTCAAGACAAACGACGAACTCGACGAGCTGATCGCGGCTCATGAAGCTGAACCGCATCGTCGCCTTGCGCAGCGGGCTCTCGCCGTCGAGCTGACGGAGCTGATTCACGGCAAAGAGGCGCTGCGGCGCGTGGAGCTTGCGACCGAGATATTGTTCGGTCGTGAGATTGAAGGCCTTGAGGACAAAGAGCTCCTGGCAATATTTGCGGATGTTCCTTCTGTGGCGCTTTCCAAAGCAATCTTGAGCGAGGGCGTCCCACTGCTTGATGCCTTTGCAGACGCTGGGCTCGCGAAGTCAAAGGGCGAAGCCCGCCGTTTGATTCGCAGCGGCGGCGCGTATATCAACAACCGCCGCGCCGAGGACGAGAACCATACGCTCACAAGTGCTGACCTCGCGTCAGAGACGGTCATCGTCCTTCGTTCCGGCAAGAAGAAGTATGCGCTGCTGCGTTTCAGCGAGTAGCAACTTCCGAAGCCCCCCAATCATGAGGGTCAGGGGAGCCGCGCTCCCTTGCAGGGTGCAGGGACAGCGTCCCTGCCGGGGGCTCTGGGGCAGCGGCCCAGCAACACGCACCGCCGGTCGACTAGCGCGCGATCTCGCTCGCGCGTACTTCGCGAATGACCGTCACCCGAATCTGTCCGGGGTAGGTCAGCTCGTCTTCAATTTTGCGGGCAATCTCGCGCGAGAGCATCGCCGCCTGATCGTCGTTCACCTTGTCGTGCTCGACAATCACGCGAACTTCTCGGCCGGCCTGAATGGCGAAAGAGCGCTGCACCCCGTTGAAGGAAGCCGAGATGCGTTCAAGGTCTTCCAGTCGCTGGACGTAACTCTCAAGTATCTCTCGGCGAGCTCCGGGGCGCGCGCCGGACAGTGCATCGCCGGCCATTACGAGGTGCGCGATGACAGAGGCCGGCTTCACCTCTTCGTGATGCGCTGCGACTGCGTTGACGATGATCTCTTCTTCGCCGTGCTTCTTGATGAAGTTGGCGCCGATGATCGCGTGACCACCTTCCTGCTCGTGGTCCATGGCTTTGCCGATGTCGTGCAGCAGTCCCGCGCGGCGTGCCATCTTGACGTTGAGTCCAAGCTCGCCGGCCATCAAGCCGCAGAGAAATCCGACCTCGATGGAGTGGGCCCAGATGTTCTGGCCGTATGAAGTGCGGTACTTCAGGCGTCCAATGGTTCGCACGATTTCGGGATGAACGTCGGTGAGTCCGAGGTCGAAGATGGCCTGTTCGCCCGCTCGTCGCAGGGTTTTGTCCATCTCCTTGTTCGTCTTGGCGACTACTTCTTCGATACGTGCCGGGTGGATTCGCCCGTCTGCCATCAGGCGCTCAAGCGCCTGCCGTGCAACTTCACGACGTACTCCGTCAAAGCTGCTGACAACGATCGCGTTCGGCGTGTCGTCGATGATCAGATCGACGCCTGTCGCGGCTTCGATCGCGCGGATATTCCGTCCTTCGCGGCCGATGATGCGTCCCTTCATGTCGTCGCTGGGCAGGTTGACGACGCGGACGCATCGCTCGGTGACATACTCACCGGCGTAGCGCTGCACGGTCACCGCCAGGATCTTCTTCGCCCGCTTTTCGGCTTCGCCCAGGGCCTGTTCTTCGATCTCTCGCGCCTGCTTTGAGGCATCAAGGCGGGCGTCCTCGAGCATCGTCCCGACAAGCTGCTCTCGCGCTTCTTCGCGGCTCAGACCGGCCACTGCCTCAAGACGTTCCTGGATCGTGGACTCACGGGACTCAATACTGCGTGCTCGGTCGCCGATGGACTGCTCCATGCGTGCCAGCTGCTGCTGTTCTTTGACGATCTCTGATTGTTTGGAGTCGAGGCTCGACGCGCGAGAATCGAGCTTCTCTTCGCGGCTGTTGAGGCGGTTCTCCAGCTTGTCGAGCTCGACGCGCCGCGATTTGAGCTCACCTTCGACTTCTTTTCGCGTGTTCCGCTTCGCTTTGGCCGCTTTCTCTTCGGCTGCCTCGATAATCTCCCTCGCCTTCGCGCGAGCTTCGCTCTCCGCCCGCTTCTTGAGGTCGTCGGCGTGCGACTCAGCTTCAAGTCGGAGCGCGTCAGCGTCTGCGCCTGCCTTTTTTCCGCCGATGATCCAGCCAACGGCAGTACCGGCAGCAGCGGCGCCGGCGCCGACTACGGCAACAATTGCGGGATCCATGGAGTCTCCAGTCTGAATTCTAGTGAGTGATGCGGACGCCGTCCGCGACTCGCCATGCCTCAACCTCAGTCACAACATGCGTCATGTAGACGTCATGTTCATCGACGGGGATGCTGTCGAGCAGGCTCCACGAGTAGCACACTCCTATTCGCATTGCATCTTGTCGCAGTTGGGGCAGGAAGCGGTCGTAGAAGCCCTTGCCCATGCCCAGCCTGGCTCCGGTCGGCGTAAAGGCAACGCCGGGAACCACGACGGCGTCGAACTCCTGAGGTGCAAGCAGAGGCCCGTCAGCCGCGCCCGGTTCGCGTATGCCCCACGCACCGGCCGCGGTGGGTGCCCGGGTCAGCTCAACGAATCGAAGCTCGCTGTTCGTGGTGATTGCGATCGGCCACGCGCATCGTGCCGTCGTCGCCACGGCAAGCTGGTCCACGTTCAACTCACCGCCGGCAGCTGCGTAGAGTCCAACGGTGACGCATTCGCTCAGCAGCGGAGCGAGGACAGCCCGCAGCTGCCTCGAAGCGTCTGCGACCTCGACGTCGCTCAGACCACGTCGCCGTCGCAGCATCTGCGTCCGTACTCTCTGCTTGTCCTGCACTGGTGTGTCCCGCGCCTGCCTACCCTGCGTCATCGAGCAGCTTCAGCGCGATCTGGGCGCGTTCCGTAACCTGCTCGCGCAGCGCATCAAGCTCTCGTCGGGCCTCGATGAGGTCTCCGGCGATCGTCATGGCCGCCAGCAGCCCAACGCGATGGTCTGTCGCTTTGCCGTTCTTGCCGGCCACCGCCCTGACCTTTTCTTCGACCAGCTCGGTGATCGCCTGCATCTCGGCGTCATCGGCTCCGGTCTTCATCCCGAGGGTGACTCCGGCCACGTTGATTTTCAGAGACCGTGTGCCCATCGAACACCTCGTCGCACGCGTCGTTGCCGCCGAAGTATGAAGCCACGTCGCCGAGTGTCAAGCGACGCGCCCCGCGAGGCCGGTGCGTCGCGGTAATTCTGCGCCCAAATCGACTTGACAGCCGGCCTTTCGACCGCCTAAAGCACGCCACCCACTGCCTCTCGGGGTCGTTAGCTCAGTTGGAAGAGCAGTGGACTTTTAATCCATTGGTCGCAGGTTCGAACCCTGCACGACCCATCCTGACCCGTTCGTCTAGAGGCCTAGGACACCACCCTTTCAAGGTGGCTACACGGGTTCGAATCCCGTACGGGTCACTCAGGATGAAAAGCCCGCCACTCGAGAGAGTGCGCGGGCTTTCGCGATTTTTCGTTGCGCGGACCGCAGGCTTACGGCGCCGGCGTCACACATGAACCCGGT
>JAUICO010000012.1 GCA_030427825.1 bacterium
CCGCCCTTCGACGGACCCGCTCATTACACCGGGGTCAAAGGTCTCTGGGTCGCTGCCGAGGGCCATCGCGAAGATGTCCGCCGGCACGCCGCCGCCGCCACGACATGACGACGTCACGATCGCGATCGTCGTGAGCGCGCACACGGTCATCGACGCGAACGCAGCGCGGCGGAGTTTCCATCCAGATGGATTCATAGCGGCGCAGACTCACACAACGTGCACAATCGCGCAATGCGGGTGCAAGACTCCATCGCACACTCTGCCGGTGAGTTTTCACGTCCGGCAATCCCTGCGGAAAGCCCCGTTATCTGACGCGAAACAGGAGAGCCGCTTCGTAGACCTGCAGGCGGTCGGCACGGAGGGCATGTGCGTGCGCCCTATTTCCGCGGAGGCAGACCGTGCACGATCGTGATGTAGCGGGTGGTCGTTCCCGCCCGGCGATACTCTGAGATTTCCTGGTAGTCCGGATCAGCGAACCACGCCTTCGCCGCCTGCTCGGACGGGAAGCGGAAGAGGATGACGCGCCCATCCAGGGTGCCTTCCAGGGGGATGATGTTGTCGTCGTAGGTGATGAACTCACCGCCGTGACGCTTGAGGATGGGAAAGAAGCCCTTCTCGTAGCGGCGGTACACTTCAGGGTCTTCGACCTTGAGGTTGGCGACAATGTACACGGGGACGTCAGACATCAGACTCTCAGGGTGGTGGGGACAACGGGACAGAGCTGCCGGCAGCGGCTCCGCTTGCCTGAACTTTGCGCGATACGCTTCGTCGGTCAAACAGTTCGGCGCGCGTCGGCACCCACGACGGCCCCCGCCGCCGGCCTGCGCCGAACCCGAGCTGGCCGGGGGATCGGTGTTCCGGCGCCGGAGCGTCGGTGCACGTCGCAGACGCTGCGGCACTTACCGTACCCGGGGTGCCTCCAGGACGAACTCGAATGCGCAGGTACCCGCTCGGTCGTCCGCGATCGAGAGCGACCGCGGGCACGTGCCGAGCGCCTTCGAGACGAAGTCAATCTCGAGTCGGCAGGGCACCCGGCTGGCGCGGGCCGCGGCGGGAAAGGGGCAGTTGCACTCGCGAACCGTCACCACTTCGGATCCATCACTGCGGCCTGTCCGTTCAATAGCGGGCATAAAACTCCTGTCGGCCAACACCGACTCGAGCGCGCTCAAGCGCTCGTCGATGCCGACCGAGTTGACGTCATCGGTGCCGAGCGCCTCCAGCAGCTCGCGTAAGCGCTCGCTCCATACTTCCTCGAAGAACGCTGCGATCAACTCGCCGGCTCCCTCGGCGTCCAGGAAGCGGAGCAGCCGCGACAGCAACGCATCATCGGCCGTCGGGAACATCATCGCGCCGGATTCCGTGAGCCGGAAGGCCGCCGGCGGCCTCCCCGGCCCCTCGGCTTCGACGGCGACGCGCTCGACGATCCCGTCACGCTCCATCCGAACCAGGTGAGCCCGCGTTGCGGTCTTCGAGAGGCCCGAGCTTGCGACCAGCGAGTCGAGCGTGCTCGGCCCACGTCGGCGCAGCTCGAACAGCAGCCGACGTCGGGACGGGCGCTGCGTCGCATCACGCACCGCCGGCGCCCGGTCCGTGTGGGTCGACGCAATGCGGCAGGTGTCGCGAGAGATTGGCTGCGATGCCGGCGGCCGCCCGCTTCACATCAGCAGCCGCGCCGGGTTCGTAGATACCGTCAACAACGTCACCGAAGAGCGCCAGCCAGCGCTCGAAATGAGGCCTCGTGATTTCCGGAATTGCACGATGCAGCATGAGCGGATTTCCGCGCGGGGACAACGTGTAGTTGTGTTCAGAACGCAGGACCGCCCGCCAGAACAGGATCATCCGCTCGAGGTGAGGCGGCCAGTCCTCGATTCTCTCGCCAAACACCGGGCCGAGCAGGTCATCTGTCTGCACCCGCGCGTAGAAGTCGTGAACCATTGACTGAATCTGCTCACCTGAGAAGCGCTCCGTCGCGCCGCGCGTCGCATCTGCGGTCACTCAACAACTCCGTTCAATGTAGGTTCGGCACCCATCACCGGTTCCAGGGGAGCGCAGCCGGCGCCGCTCGCCCGGAACCCGGGAAGCCGTCGGGCCGCCCTCGCCTCGTGGCGCGCAGTGCGGCTCCTGCTTGCATCGAGTACCCCCACAATATAATCCATTCAAGTAGATTTTACCTCCCCATCGACAGGTCTTCGCCGGAATCCCTCACGGGAGTCTGTCCTACCTCGTCGCAACCACCAGGGCCCCGAATGAAGCGAGCAGAGGAGCTGAAGGATCTGAGCCGCGATCATCACCACGCGCTGGTCCTCGGCCGAAAGTGCGTGCGCGCGGCAGACGCCGACGGAAGCACCGCTCAGCTAGAAGTGACCTGGGCCGCGGCCGCAGCCGCATTCGCGCGAGAACTCGAACCGCACTTCGGCGTCGAAGAAATGCACCTGCTCACGGCAATGGCGGCGGCAGGTGAAGCCGATCTGGTCGCGAGAACCCGCCGGGATCACGCTCGGCTCCGCGAGCTGGTGCGGCTACCCGCTGAACGCGGGGTGCTGAGGGAGTTCGGAGAGCTGCTTGGCGCGCACGTGCGATTCGAAGAGCAGGAGCTGTTTCCCAGGGCCGAACAGGTGCTCAGCGCGGCGGACCTGGCGACCATTGCACACGCGGGCGCCGCACTTGCGACGGCACAGCAACGCGCCCGCAGGTGACCGTCGGCGACGCCCGACGGTGCCCGGCAGTCTTCGGCGCCCGGCGGGCATCGCAGCGAAGAGGCCCCAACTGCAACGGGAAACCGGCATGTAGACAGCGCCGCGCCGATCAGGCCTGCGTGCCAGAGAGCGATGAGCATACGTGTTGGCCTACCCTCGCGTGACCATGGGGTCCCGCCGCGTTACACTCTCAATGTGGAAGGAACCCGAACAGCCCTGGTCGTGTTTTGTCTGGTCGCGACGGCTACGTCGGCGCGTGGGTCTGAGCCGCCTCCGAACGACGGCGCCGACTTCGACACCTGCGTCTTCGCCGACCCGGCGCAGCACCACGCAGCGATACAGGACCTGCTCACGCGGTGGCTTGGCGGCGACGGCGGCGGGGTGAGCGCGGCGGCGATGTGCTCGCGATATGTGCCGCCGGCGGTGCTCGGCCGGGAGCCCATCGCTCAAGTCCAGCCGGAGGGCAGTCCGCTGCAGGTTGTCGTGCCTATCGCGAACGCGGTAAACGTCGCCACCGGCGCGCAGGTCACCGACGCCGCAGGGGCAATTCTGACCGAGGCGCTCTTGCTTGACGTGCTCGCCTGCGGAGAGCACCAGGCCGCGGCCCGGCCGCCCTGGTGCGGGTCCCTCATCGAACTCACAATCAGCGACTCGGCTGCCAATCCGCTGACGGTGCAACTGTGGAACGGCAGCATACAGACAACCGCGCACTACCCGCAGCTGGCGGCTTGTGT
The DNA here is from genome assembly GCA_030427825.1 of bacterium. Lineage (GTDB taxonomy): Bacteria > Myxococcota_A > Bradymonadia > REDH01 > REDH01 > JAUICO01. The sequence goes on from JAUICO010000012.1 coordinate 3,431, forward strand.
GGGCGGCGTATTCGCGAGATCCCCGGCGCTTCAGGGCGCGCGTTCGCCGGACATCGTGCGTGAGATTTCGATGCTCCTTGTTCCCGTCGCCCCCCCGGACGCGCAGCGGCCTTGAGGCGCAGCCGGCCCGGCGATCCGCCGCTCAGCCCGGGCAACGCACCGAAGCGTTAAAGGTACCGCAGCGATCCGGTGCCCGCGAAAGCGTCCAGTGCACGTACACGTTGCCGTCCGAGCAGAGAATCTCTGGGGGCGGCGCAGCGGTACGACTCAGGGAATACATGATGCGGACCGCGTCTGCGTCGAAGTAGGTGTTGCCGCTGGAGCGCACGATTCGCACCCGATCAATGTGTCCGGCCTCGCCTACACGCACCTCGACACGAGTCCGAAGACTCATGTCGTCCAGGCTGTGCTGCCCCTGCGTGCTGTTGATCGTAGCGAGAAACTGCCACCACTGCGGGTGCAGCCTGGAGTGCAGGCGGTTGAGAAAGGGAGCGTGGTCGTCGCGGCGTGTGTTGAGGTGGGTCTCGGTACCGGCGGTCACCGCAATGTCGTAGTTCTCCAGGGCCTCACGGGTGCGCTGCCAGTCCCCTTCGTGGTCGCCGAGCATAGAGCGAGCTCTTGCGCGCTGTCGGGCCTGCGTACGCGAGCGCTGCACCCGGTCTCCAAAGGTCGCGTCAAAGGCTTCGGGGCCTACCATCGCCGCCTGTCGGGCAGCACCGGGGCCACCGTCACCGGACCCGCTCTCTGCGCGCTCCAGCGCCCTGTCAAAGGCCTCGCTCAGGCTGATCACGCCATCGTTGCTCGCGCTGGGGTCGGGCTGAGCCGCCGCCTGTGTTCCTTCGTCGGCGACATCATCCGCAGGCGCCTCCCCCTCGGTCAGCTCCCCCTGCAGGGGCATCGCAGGCCTCGGCTCGGCCTCGTTGGGGTGTACTCGCTCCTGCTCACCCCGAGGCCCCGCGCGCACATCGACCATGGCGACTGTCTGTTGATCGGAGTCGCCCAGCTGCACCGAATCCTGCGCTATTGTAATGTGGTCGGTGTTGCCGTCATCGGCTCCCTCGCGGTCATCAGGATCGGCGGAGGCGACGTCCACGATATCATCGCCGGCGACATCGGAGACCACACCGTGATCGACCTCAGCGCCGTCGCTCACCGCGTGTTCGTCCGTCGACCCGGAGGAGCGTTCCTCGCGGCCATCGGAGTGACCGTCGTGTGTCTCCTGGACCTGCGTCTCAACTTCGGCGCTGTTGTCGACGGCCGCGAGGTAGAAGTCTTCCGTAGTGGGAGCCTCGTTATTGTCCTCCGGCTGGTGCACGGACTGACGGAAGCGCTCTTCGGGAGGCACCTCGATTACGACCGCTTCCACGACCTGCTCGACCTCCAACTCCTCTGACACCTCAGGAGCTTCTTCGACGGGCTCCGACCGGTCCGTCGGCTCCTCCGGTGCGAGCTCGGTCCGCAATTCTTCCTGCAACGCGTCTATCACATCTGCTTCGATATCGGCCGGGGCCGTGTCGTCAGACTCCGGCGGCGCTTCGGTGCTCTCGGACTCGTCGAAGACGTACTCGCTCACGACTTCATCGGGCTCTTCGCCGCGCTCGTCGACATTGACCGTCGCGAAGTCTGCGAGCGCAGGAAGGGTCGCGAGTGCGACAGCATGGATCGCCAGGCTGAGCAGTACAATCGTACCGCCCCGCTTCAGCTGCTGTTTTCGTACCGCGGTCACCGGGTGACGCTCCTCGCTCTGCCTGCCGGGTCGATTCTCACGATCTGCTCAGATTAATCAGCTTCTAACGTAGCACGGGCAATAAATGTTTCCATCAGGCGGAGGATTCGGTCGGCGCCTATCCACCTGTTGACGTGCTTGCCTGCGACACGCTAGCTCGCCGCCCATGTGGAGCACCGTACATCTCGCCCGCCTCAAGGCCCTCGTCGTTATCGTCGGCTTCGCCGCGATCTCCGCGTGCGTCCCGAAAATCGGCGACAAGTGCCGCAGCAGTGGTGAATGCGACCGCGACCAGGTCTGCGACACCACAATCACCGGTGGATACTGCACCATCTTCGACTGCGAAGAGAACTCGTGCCCCAACGACGCCGTATGCGTGGACTTTGGCGACACTACAGCCTGCATGCGCCGATGCGACGGCAATCGCGGCTGTCCGGACCGCCGCGACAACGTGAACATCGTCTGCCGCGACGACATCGGGCCGGTGAACTTCTGCGGCGTGGACCCCGACGACCCCTTTGACGCCCCCTAAACCGCGTCCCGGTCGTTCGCAGCACAGGCCGCCTGACTATCCGCGGGCGGAGCGTTCGATTTCGGCGAAGAGGCCCCAAAGCGTGGCCAGCTCCTGCTGGTCCAGGCGCGCCTTCAGGAAGATGCGCCGAATGGTCCGCAGCACATTCTCGCGCTGATCGCCTTTGAAAAACTCGATCGCCGCGAGCGCAGTCTCGGCCTGCCCCATCATGCGCTCGATCGCAGCGTGGTCCGCGAGGTCGTGTGTGCGTGTCGCAGGCGCGAGCACGGTAATGTCACCGAGCTCGACGAAGAGTCTGTGCAGAGCGAGCACGACGGCCTGAGCCAGATTCAGTGAGCGGTACCCTTCGGCGACCTCGATGCCCACAATCGCGTCCGCGCGGTCGACAACGTGGTTGGGCAGGCCATGGTCCTCGCGACCATAGACAAGCGCAACCTGCCCGCCCTTCTCAAGCTCCGCCCTCACGTCCGAAGCCAGCGTCGACAGCGTCAGGCGAGGTACCCGTTCCCGCCGCGAACGAGCGGTGAAGGCAAGCACTCGCGTCGCTCCCTCCACAGCGGCGCTCCACTCCTCATGGAGGCGACAGTGTTCGCTCAGCCACACATCAGAGTGCGGCGCGCTGATTGTTACCCTCTCGGCGTCGTAGGACGCTGGACGAATCAGTCGCAGGTCATTGAATCCCGTGTTGCGACATGCCCGAACCACTGTCCCGATGTTGATGTTGTTCTGCGGCTCCCACAGCACAACACGCACCGCGTCGGTCAGCGTGCTCATTCTGCGGCCTCAACCGGCTGCAGAGTGTGTGGCGACGAGCGCCGCCCGATGTCTCGGTGTAGGACAGCGGGCGGCAGGACTCCGCGATCCCGAAAGCCGGCCAGGGCGCGCTCGGTGACATCGGTCTCAAGCGCCTTCTCGTATTTCACATCGAGCACATACACTTTCGCGCGCAGCCGAATTGCGAAGTAGTTCTGGTGCACGACCTGCGAGACGACAATCGTCCAGGGCTTATCGATATACGAGTAGCGACTCGTGATCAGCGCATCGCGAACCACCGTGCGAGCCTCGTTCAGGTCCTGATCGATGCCGATAAAGAAGTCGATCTGCACGAGCATATCGAGGGCGCCGGAGTTTCCGCTTGAGACAGCTTCGGTAAGGAACTTGTTGCTCGGAATCGTAATCTGATTGTCATCCAGAGTGACGAGTCGCACCGACCGAAGCCCTATCCGCGAGATTTCGCCGTAGTAGCCGGCAAAGCTGACGCGGTCGCCCACCTGAAACGGCCTGTCAAAGAGGATGATGATGCCCGCCACCAGCGACGCCGTCAGGTCTTTCATCGCAAAGCCTACGCTCACCGCGATGGTACCGCCTACCGCCAGCCAGGCCTCCTTGCTCAGATTGAAAGCAAACAGAACTGCGATCAGGATTCCCGAAAACCACACAAAGAAGCGCAGCATCGTCGTCGCCTGATGGACCGTGAGTCTACGTTCCGTAAAGCGATCGCCGAGCTGATCTGCGGCGTTCGAGATGAACGAGACGGCGATCGCCGTGATGAGCAGGGAGAGCAGCGCGGGGATGATTCCGGCAACACGTACAAACTGAAGAACATCTCCGCCGACATCCATTTCCATCATCGCCTCCGTCTAGCGCCGCAGCAGGTGTTTGCGCCTGAGATATCCCATCACGGCGCGATTCCAGGTGTCTGTCACCCGGTAACGCCCCTTCCAATCGGTGAGGAAGCCGCGCTGTCGCAGACCTCGCATGATCGACAGGCACTCCTCTTCGGGATACTGGAGCACACGCGCAGCCTGCGCCACACTCAACCAGTCGTGCATAGCGACAGCGCCCAGAAGGAGGCGCGGCGCTTCTCCGAGCGCCTCAAGGTCGCCGACAGCGGGCGCATGAAAGGGCCTGACGCTCAGCTCCGTATCGTTCTTCGGAACCAGCGAGCGAAGCCAGAAGTGCAGCGCCAATCCGGGGACGCCCTCGGTGTAGTCCCACAGATGCCGGAAGAAGTTCGTCTCGAGAACCCACAGCTCGTCCGCACGTTCCCTCGGATTCAGATTGCGGTCCGTTGAGCGCGACAGCATCTCTTCGAAGCACCAGGTGTAGCCCGCGAGGCTCATGCGCTTCTCAATCAATTGTTTGATCTCGGCTTCGGACCAGTGCTGAAGGAACCACTTCGATTGAAACACATTGCGCTCGCCGAGCGCGAAGTCGAGATACCGCCACACGTTCTGACTGAAAGCAGCGCCCCAACACACGGTACCGGTCGTTCGCCGAACGATACGCGCGAAGGCTTCATACGCATCTACGCCGTGTGGTGCCCGCAGGACCAGGTTGTGCGCCTGGTCGACGATGATGATGCGGGGAATTCCATCATTGATGAGGCTGACGACCTCATCGACGGTCTCGACCTCGCCGTCTTGATCTTCGTCCGCCAGCTTCCCGCCGAGGTGCCGGCAGAGCTCGGCGACATCGGTGCACTTGTCATCGATAGTGATGAAGTCGAAGTCGACCTCATCGACCCTGAGGTCCAGCTCTCGCAGCCAGGTGCTCTTGCCGACGCTGTGTTCGGCGACCACGGCAAACGAAATCCCCGGGTCGCCCTTCACCCAACGGCGAATCGCGTGCATTGTGTTTGCGATTTTCGGAAACGTCTCAACCCGTACAGCGCTGTTGATCTCCGGCAGGTAGAATGCATCCCGCACACCAACGGGCAGGTCGCGAACGTCCTGTGTGCCGGCGCCGAGTCGCGCCGATTGTTTGTCCAGACTGCGCCTGAAGAGGTAGGCGAGCGCCTGCCGAGTTCGATCATAACGCAGCGCAATCGAACTGAACCACGACCACAGGCCACGGCCGGCGACCCGTGCAGTCGCCGGCAACGCAAGCAGCATTCGCCGCGGGCGATCATTCCAGCGGGCCGCGAGTCTGGAGATGCGGCTGGACTCCCAGGTTTGTGTGTATTGAAGAAATACGTCCTCGCGCCAGTGATTGATCGCCAGCAACACCGTCGCGACACCCAGGACCCAGCACAGCCGTCGAGCGTTCAGATACAGATAACCACGCCCCATCACGAAGTCGATGACAAACAGGGTCGCCCAGGCGCCCAATGCGAAGAGTCCGATAAGGCGGACAGTCCTCAGAATCCGAGCTGAGAGGGTGTCGTCCATCGCGCGACGTGGCGACGTTACGGCCTCGACGAGCACTCGGTGTACCCCGCGAATCGAGAGCCACGTAATGACCGCGCCGACACACAGGCTCCCAATAAGTCGAACCCCCGGCGCGGGTGCAAAACGATACAGATTCTGTGCGGTCACCGCGGCAACAATGGCGAGCACAATATCGATGGTTGTGCGTGTCAGCAGCGTGACAAGTCTGCGCGTCTGCGGGCGCAGATAGCCACGTTGGGACCGCTTCTTTGCCCGCTTGAGCGTGTACTCTGTCAGGTCGTCGCGGCGCCGAAACAGGGTCCGGCCGGCGATGAGCAACGCCAGAAACGCCAGCAGCGAGCCACGCTTGGACGGTCCAAAGAGCGAAGCCGCCCAACGGCTCAGACGCTCCCGACCGTGCATACGGTCCCAAATCCACCAACGCGCCATCGCGCCGAGGTGCGAGACCTCGCCGGCAAACTCCGCGCGACCCGTCTGTCCGAACGCCAGGGCGCGCTCCCGATCAGCAGGCTCAAGATACGGGATGAGTTCGGCGCGGAGTCGTGTCGCCGCGTCGGCCTGCGCCGCGAGGTTGGCGATCCGATCACGGCGGAAGTCGGACTCCGCTTCCTGGAGCTCTGCGCGCGGCCTCCGCAGCGCCTCTACCATCAGGAGCGCCGCGTTCCGCTCTTCTGCATACACCGAATACTGCGGGTCGCTGAAGTCGATGTCCGGCTGCCAGTCGGGAACACGTGACGGCGCGCGTGACTCTGCGAGCGCGATTCGAAGGCGGCGGCGGATCAGCGCCAGTTCAGTGGCAAGACGCTCTCGAAAGTGCAGCGCACCCTTCCCGTCGCCGTCCCCCTCAATCACCTCGGTGGCCACCGTCATCGCCAGATGAAACTGCCCGGCTTGTTCGGCGGCGGTGCGCCTCGCCGTCGCAAGCTTGCGACTGCGGACAGCGATCGCGGCCCGCGCCGACTCCGCGGCCGCCCGGGTCTCAGCGAGGCGTCGAAGCGCCTCACTGCGTGCGGCCTCTGCCTGCTGCAGGGCGATGGCTCTGCGTCGCTCCGCCTCGTCTGCCTCCGCCTGTGCGGTGGCCGCGGCGGCGTCAGCGCTCGCCAGCTCGTCAGCGAGGGAGTCTGCCTCGCTGTCTTCTTCATCCGGCCCCTCCCCCGTGAGCGTCCCGCTGCGGAAGGCCATCAAATACTCAAGCGTCGCGGCTCGCACCGCTGCACGGCCGGTCAACACCTCGCCTCGCAATTCGAGCGCCGCCGACGTGGACACGGGTCCGGCCACCGCAGACGCCACGGCCTCCTCGGCTGCGACGACTTCTGCTTCGAGAGCGGCGATTCGCTCGTCTCGTTCCGTTTCGACGGTCGGGTCGGCTCCGACCATTGTTTGGATGTTCGCTTCGATGGACTCGCCGGCCAGAAGTCGTTGCAGCGCAACAAGTCGCGTGGCCTCAATCAGATCGGCCCCGCGCAGCGCCGAGACTTCAGCGCGCGCGATCGCCGCCCGCAACGCGCCGGCTAGATTGGCGCCGATGATTGCCTTTTGGGCGGCGGCAACAGCTATCACGCGCTCCAGACCATCAGAGCTGAGACTCAGGAACGCGACTTTGGCCTCCGCGATCTGAACGCGAAGCTCTACGTGCGCCACGTCGCGGCGGAGAGCGCGGATGACCTCGGCGTCGTCGTCCCGATCAAGGGCCCGTTGCAGGTATCTGTTTTGTCGCCTCGCGTCGCTTTGCAGGGCGCGCAGCTCACGCTCGACGTTGCTTCGCAGGCGACGCGCAACACTCGGCTCCTGAGGCTCCACGCCCAGCGCTTCGGCCGCAGCGACCGGCCGCAGCGGCCACCCCAGCGCATCGCTCTCGAAGACACTGAGCTGTTCTTCGAGGGCTGCCAGCTCCGGGTCCTCGATCGCAACCCGCGACGTCTCGGCGGCGGGTATGGTGTCCGACTCCTGCGCAGGTTCGCCCGGCTCGGCGACGGCTTCCAACGCAGCCTCCGGTTCGCCGACGAGGTCGCCCGCAGACGGCTCATCGACGGAGTGCGACGGGTCCGACACCTCCTGCTCGAGATGTGGCTGCAGCACGGTCTCCTGCGCAGGCGCAGACGCACGCACGCTGAAGACAAGCGCCGCGGCACACACACACGCAGCCAGGCGGGCCGCCCCGGGCACCGAGATTCTGCTGAATGTGAACTCCTGCACTGCGCTCCGTCGGGAACGAAGAAAGCCCGGCGGCGACGATTTCACCAGCGGGCTTCCAATATGACCAGTTCACAGGTCAGGAGTCCAAATTCCGACGGTCGGCCGCCGGAACCCGGCGCCTATTCTTCGGAGTAGTCGCGGGCGCGACGGATGAACGCAGGCGTCGTCGATGTCGCCGTGACGGTCTCTGCGCCCCGCTCGACGCGTGCGCGTCGTGCGCTGCCGTACTCGGGCCACGCCATCTCGCTTTCTGAGGCTCCCATCTCTGCAGGCGTCTTCTGCGCCGCAACCGGGCCGGCGCTGATTCCGCCTGAGGGTCGTTCGCTCGGCGCCTGCACTTCACGGAAAGGCGTGGTGCTCCCCACGCGTGCAGGTGTGGTTCCGCCCTGTCGGCTCTGGTAGCCGGCGGCCTGCATCGGCTGTGTCTGTCGCGCTGCGGGGCGACGACCGGGCCGCGCCGACTCGGCGGGCTCGAAGCCGGTAGCGATGACGGTTACCTTGATCTCGTCCGTCATCTCCTGGTCGATGACAGCGCCGACGATCACGTTGCAATCGGCGTCCACGGCGTCCTGAATCATTGACGACGCGCGGTGCATTTCCTGGATCTTGAAGTCCAATCCGCCGGTGATGTTGATCAACAGACCTGTGGCACCGTCGATTGAGACATCTTCCAGAAGGGGACTTGAGATAGCGTACTCTGCCGCTTCAACCGCGCGGTTGGGACCCGAGGCGACGCCTGTGCCCATGAGCGCCATACCCATGTCACACATGACAGCCTTTACGTCTGCAAAGTCCACGTTGACGTAGCCGCCGACGGTAATAAGGTCTGAGATTCCCTGTACGGCATCGACGAGGACGCGGTCGGCGTGTCGAAACGCGTCGAGCATAGTCGTGTCTTCGTCAGCGATCATCAGCAGGCGCTCATTCGGGATGACAATGAGCGTGTCCACTTCGTTCTGAAGAGCCTCGAGGCCAAGGTCCGCAATCTTTGTTCGGCGGTTTCCTTCAAAGCTGAAGGGCCGCGTCACGACGCCAACCGTCAGCGCGCCGAGCTCGCGTGCGATGTGTGCAACCACGGGAGCCGCGCCGGTGCCGGTGCCGCCACCCATGCCGCAGGTAACAAACACCATGTCGGCGCCTTCGAGGGCTTCGGTAATGCGAGCCTGATCTTCGTTGGCGGCGGTTCTGCCTACGTCCGGGTTGGCGCCCGCGCCAAGCCCGCGTGTCACGCTACGTCCAAGCTGGATTTTCCGCTCAGCGAGGTTTTGATTGAGCGCCTGCATGTCCGTGTTTGCAGCGATGAATTCCACACCGCCGAGCCCACTCTGGATCATCGTATTCACGGCGTTCCCGCCGCCGCCGCCAACGCCCACGACCTTAATTCGCGCGCCGGTGATCAGGTCATCATCCAATTCAAACAGACTCATCTCGCCCATGTCCCGCCTCGTTGTTGCCAAAGTCTCTCATGTATCGAGAGACGTCCTCTGTAAGCTTGTCGGACGATGGTCCGCCCTATCGATCACCAGGTCACCGGTCTCGCGGCCCCGGACTGAATTACAAACACCCGCGCTTCGGAAGCTGTGGCACACGCGTGATGGTGTAGCGCGCGCAACTGGTCGAGCCCCCGGCGGCAAAGCCGCTCCAACACGGGCAGGGTAACATCGCGATCCCGCCTCTGCAAGCACTTAGCTAAGCGCTTGTTAGCGCTTGAAAACTGCCGTCTTTTCGCCATGTTAATGAAACACATGAACATCCGATCACCAAAGAATCGCTTCCATAAACACTAATGGATATCTTTCGAAAAGCGGCCACCTCACGCGGGCCCGCAGATCAGAGAATCCGCTCGATCAAACGCAGCATTGCAGCCTTCCACTTTGTCTTGTTTGTAGGCACACTTACCTGGCAGAATGTCCGAACCCGCTCCGGGCGGGAGGCTTCTACCAGCAGACCGACACCAACCGCAAAGGTCGGCTCGCGCACCAGATCCACCATGCCGGCGACGCCACGGGGCGCCCCCCAGCGTACCGGGCGACCCAGAGCTCGCCCGGCCAGCGTAACGCAGCCCGGCATCAGGGAGGTTCCTCCCGTCAGCACGGCGCCCGCTGCCGCTGCATCCGAATAGCCGCTCAACTCAATCTGACGGCGCACGTTGCGAAACAGCTCTTCGAGCGCCGGCTCCATGACGTGGGCCAGGTTCAGGCGCGACACTACGTCCTTCGCGTTGGTCCAGGTCGAGACATCCACCATCTCGTTTGGATTCACCTGCTCGGACAACGCGCACGCAAAACGTTCCTTAACGCGCCGAGCCTCGTCGCGCTCCGTTCGCAGGACCGCGGCGACGTGTTCCGTCAGCGCCCGGCCCCCGCCATCGATGGCGGCGTTGTACACAAGCGCACCCTGACGCCAGATCGAAACCGAGGTCTTCGACTCGCCGATGTCGACCTGAACCACACCTCGCGTTCGCTCCTGATGGTGCAGCGTTGACGTGCCCAGAGCGAAGGTCTCAAGCATCACGCCGGCAACGATCAACGAGGCCTTCTCGCAGGCGCGCTTGATCAGGTTGATACCACGGGCCGGAGTCAACGCGATGCGCGCGACAAGCTCCAGTTCGGATCCGGTGAGGCCTTCAGGGTCGCAGATCCCGGCCCGGTCATCAACCCGCCAACTGCAAACACGATGCAGGACCATTCGCGTCGGGTCGTCCAGCTGACGCTCACACGCATGAATCGCCGCGGCGATCGCGGACTTCGTAACCCGACCTTCAGGCAGCGGCACAATGGTGCTGCGTTCAGCGAGCTCAACGTAGCGCGACGAGATGCCCGTCCACACTTCGCTGATAGAGCAACCACACATCGTCTCGGCGTCCTCGCGCGCCATGCGGATCGCATCGACGAGGCCTTCCATGTCGACGGTTTCCGATGCACGTCGGCCCGGCGCACGGCAGGTGCCAACTCCGATCACCTCAACACCGCCGCCCTGCTTATGGCCAACCACTACACGTACCGCGGATTCTCCGATGTCCAGGGTCGCGATGATGTCTCCCGGTCGTATCGTCATTGTCCTGCCTCCACTTCAATCGTCCGCGAGAAGCCGCGCAGCCGGACCGGAACACGGTCCAGACGCGACACATCTGTGGCTACATACTCCGCGGCGAGCCCGCCCTCTGCGAGTATTCGCTCAACCTCGGCGAAGCGCGCGACGCGCTCCTGATATCGATCGAAGCCGATGCGAACCTCGGTCCCGTCGTCGAGAATCATCCGAAACCCCACACCGGTATCGAAGTGAATCTCCCGCGCGGGGTTGAATCGCGAAGAGAGGGTTTCGCCGTATGCGTCGTATATCTCCAGGGCGTCGCCGACCGCTTCGGCGTCGACTTCTGCGTACCCGGAGGCGGCCGTACCGAGCCCCACAAGGGTCGGCAGGTCCAGGCTGTCGTCCGCACGCAACGGGCGAAGAAGCTCACCCTCAGCGCTCACAAGGAACACGTCGCCGGCTACCGCGATCGCCGCCGGTTGCGCTTCGCGTACACTGATGAGCACGCGCCCACGCACGTCCACGTCGACGTCGGCGGACGCCACCATCGGAAGGCCGGCCACCGCGCGCTCCATCTCGCCCTCGTCAAGGGTCAGGGCGTTCCGCGGGACATCGAGCCCGGCAGCAAACAGAATCTGCTCTTCAGTCACTGCGTTGTTGCCGGCGACTTCAACGGTCTTCACGTGAAAGAAGCGTCCATTCGCCACGGAGTACCAGGAACGATACACGACGACCGGCACGACAATCGCCGCGATCAACAGGATACACACAGCAATCGACAGCCTTGCGGAGGATTCTCCACGGCCAAACGCACGCCGAGTCCCCTGATGTCCTATGCTCACACTCATTGCACCCTCCCCAGACCCACACCGTCGAACGCCGCCCGCTCGAGCAGCGAAACAACAAAGTCACCGAACTCAAGTCCGCCGGCGGCCGCCAGCTTCGGCACCAGACTCGCAGCCGTCATCCCCGGAATCGTGTTGACCTCAAGAACCCAGGGGCGCTCAGCCAGCATGACGTCCACGCGCGCTACGCCGCGACATCCAAGCGCCGAATAGGCCTGTATCGCGAGCGCCTCGATCTGGTCTGCCACCGGCGCCTCAAGAGGCGCAGGAATCAGGTAGCGCGTGTCCCCACGCTCGTACTTCGCGGCGAAGTCGTAGAACCCGTCGGCGGGAGCGATCTCGACGATACCCATCAACACACCGTCACTGATGCCAACACTCAACTCGCGACCGTCGACGAACGCCTCGATGAGCGCCTCACCGGTGCCCTCACGCGCAGAACGCAGCGCGGGAAGGTACTCGTCGACCGAGCGCACGATCGAGACCCCCACCGACGAGCCGTCGCTCGGCGGCTTCACCACACAGGGGAAGGCAATCTCAGAGGGCAACGAGTCATCGCCGACGCCCCGTACAGCCCACGCCGGCGTCGACACACCCTGAGAAGCAAACACGCGTTTGCTCTGAATCTTGTCCATCGCGAGGGCAGACGCCAACACACCGGAGCCGGTGTACGGGACGCCCAGCAGGTCGAGGAAGCCCTGAAGAGGGCCGCCCTCGCCGGTGGGTCCATGCATGGCGAGCAGCGCGACATCCGGCGGATTGCGCACCAGCTCGGCCAGCGCATCATAGCTGAGGTCCAGGGCGCGTACCCGCAGCCCGCGTGCCTCAAGCGCTTCGACAAACGCAGCACCCGTCTTGAGGCTCACCGGGCGCTCAGCATCCGGTCCGCCCATGATGACGGCGATGTCGGTGTTCTCATCGATTCGCACGGGCACCTCCCATCAAACACGGTGCTACACCGTGCATCACCGTGTTTTCCACACACTGAAGATCACACTTCCGCGCACATTTCCAGGCAGCGCACATATCAGTGTGCTCCTACGCTTGAGAGGATGTCTGCGGCAATCTGCGGACCTGCATCTCGGTTGCCCGAAGCCGCTGAGGCTGCGGCCATCGCGGCAAGTCCATCCCGGTCCGAGAGCACCCGGCGCAATGTTACCAGGGCCGAGCCATCCTCGAGCTCGGCGTCGGTCACCATGGCGCCCGCACCCCGGTCCACCACCGACTTTGCGTTTGCCGTCTGATGGTCATCAGCGGCGTAGGGAAAGGGAACGTACACTGCGGGCAGGCCCAGCGCCGTCACTTCGCTGATCGACGTCGCCCCGGCACGACAGATGACGACGTCGCAGTTGGCGTAGGCCTCTGCCATGTCGTCGATGTATTCGTCGATTCGAGCGTCGACGCCCTCCGCGTTGTAGTGCACCGCCGGCTCGGCACCACGACCGGCGCCGGCCACATGGCGGATTTCGAGTTCTACGCCCTCGCGCGTCAACGCCGCGAGGAGCGAGGGCAGGAAATCGTTCAGAGAACGCGCGCCCTGCGAGCCGCCGAACACAAGCACACGAATCGCCGCCCTGCCCGGCTCGCTGCTCGCCGCATCGGTATTTCGCTGTGCCTCGAAGCCCTCGATGAGATCGCGGCGAATCGGATTGCCGACGATGCCAACCTTCTTCCTGGGGAAGTGCGCCGTACTCTCGACAAAGGTGGGGTATACCCGCCTGGCAAACTTCGACGACAGGCGGTTTGTGATTCCCGGGATGGCGTTCTGCTCAAGCAGAAACACCGGTACGCGGCGCAGCCAGCCGGCCACGCACACAGGGCCCATGACGAAGCCGCCGAGGCCGACGACAGCGGCCGGCCGCAGCGCCCGCACGATTCCCATCGCGCGGAAGATGGCGCCCGGGAGCGCGAACGCGGCCTTGATCAGGCCAAGCCCGCTGCGCCCCTTCAGAAACTGCACATCAAGATGGTGAATCGTGTACCCCGCGCGAGGAACCACGCGGGCCTCGATTCGATCCTGCGTACCGACCCACTCCACGTTGAGGTCGGGACGAAGACGACACATCTCGTCGGCAAGCGCGATGCCGGGGTACACGTGTCCCCCGGTTCCGCCACCGGCGATGAGTATGGTCTTCGACTCAGACATCGCGACCCGCTGCGTCGAGCTGCCTGGAGATTCGGCGGTCGCGGGCTCGGCGCACTTTGCCCGCGAGGGTCAGACGGTCGAGCCTGCTGGACTCGCTTCGTCGGCGATCGCCTGTGATGTCCGGGTTTCGTTGAGAGATGTTCAGCAGGATGCCGGCAGCAAACATCAACATGACGAGGCTTGATCGACCCAGGCTGACGAACGGAAGGGTCAGCCCCTTGGTCGGCAGCGTGCCGGTTACAACGCCGATATTCACCAGCGCCTGCAGCGAAATCAGCATCGTGATTCCGAAGGCGAGCCAGGTACCGAATCGGTCACGCGCGCCCTTCGCGATGATGACGCCACGCCACATGAAGAGCCCGTACAGCGCGATGATCGCCACGATACCGATGAAACCAAACTCTTCGCCAATCAGGGCAGCGACGAAATCGTTGTACAGCTCGGGGACGTAGCCCAGGCGGCCGGAGCCCTCGCCGAGACCGGTGCCGCTCACCCCGCCGGACGCGAGCGCCGTGTATGAGTTTGCAAGCTGGTACCCTTTGTCGCCGATGTCGGACCATGGATTGAACCATGCCGTCATGCGGTCCATCCGGTAACTGGCGCTCTGAATCGCGGCGAACAGGAGCAGCGCGCCGGTAGTGATGAACCCGAAGATGTATGAGATCTTCGCCCCGCTCGTGAAGAGGATGATGCCCGTCATCGTACTCAGAATGATCGATGAGCCGAGGTCGGGCTGCTTCATCAGCAGAGCGATAAAGACGCTGAGCACGAGTCCGTGGGCAACGAAGGACTCGACAAAGTAGTGCATCTTGTCGTTCTTCTTTGTCACCGAGAACGCGAGGTAGATCGCGATCGCAATCTTCACGAACTCAGAAGGCTGAAAGCGAACTACGCCGAGGTCAATCCAACGGGTGGCGCCCTTTACCGTGACTGAGATTCCGGGGAGCGCGGTGAGAATCAGCAGGAACAATGCGACGCCCAGAATGGGGTATGCCATGCGTTGCCACAGGCGATAGTCGACCCTCATTCCGACGACCAGGGCGCCCACTCCGATCAGCGCGCCGATCGCCTGGTCGCGAAAGTGTGCCATGTCATTGGTTCCGCCGGTCGCGTCCCAGGCGGCGAGCGCCGAGCCGTTGTAGACGGTCACCAGGCCGATCGCGACGAGGGCAAAGACCACTCCCATCAGCACCACATCAACGGGACCGCGTTCGACGCGTCCACGCGCGAAACGCCCCGTCGTAGGCGAGGTCGGCATCTCTGCTGCAGGCAATGCAAATTCAGTCATGTCAGCGCAGTTTCAGGCTCGCCAGAGCGGCGAGGCAGAGGAGGATGGAGATGATCCAGAAGCGGACAACGATCTGTGTTTCGTTCCACCCGCGTTTTTCAAAATGATGGTGTATGGGCGCCATCAGGAACACCCGTTTGCCCGTCGCCTTGAAGTAGTAGCGTTGTATGATCACAGACACGGTCTCAACGACCGGGATGCCCATGATCAGGATGCACAGCAGCTCGTTCTTCGTGAGCACGGCCATGGCGCCGAGTGCCCCACCGAGCGCGAGGCTGCCCACATCACCCATGAAGACCTGCGCGGGAAAGGTGTTGAACCAGAGGAAGCCAACGCCGGCTCCCATGATGGCGCCGGCGAAGATTGCCAGCTCGGCCGCCCCAGCGATGTGTGGAATCTTCAGATACTCGGCGAAATCAAACTGCGCGTAGGTCTCGACGCCTCCAGCGGCGATCACGGGAACCACGAGAATCGTCGCCGAGACGTAGGCGAGCAGCCCGAAGGTTCCGGACGCAACAACAACCGGGCCGATGGCGAGCCCGTCCAGCCCGTCTGTCAGGTTCACCGCGTTCGAAGCGCCGACGATGATGAACATCGACGCGGCGATCCATGCCCACACAGGGAGCTCGATAGAGAACTTGTCAACGCTGACAAAAGGGAGCGCCACTTCGGTGTTTACCGACGCATCCGTCGCAAACATCAGTCCCGCCATGGCGGCGCCGGCGACGAGAAACTGCGCCCCCAGTTTGCCCTTCTCAGAGAGCCCCCTGGAACCGCGCTCGCCGAGCTTCATCGCATCGTCGATGAATCCGATCGCAGCGAAGAGCAGTGTCACGCCGACGGCCACCCAGATCAGCGGGTTCCGGAGGTCGGCCCAGAGCAGCGTGGAAACCACAACGGCGAATACGATCAGGATTCCGCCCATCGTCGGCGTGTCCTGCTTGACCTGATGCCCCTCACCCAGCTCTTCGCGAATCACCTGGCCGATCTGGCGTTCCTGGAGTCGCCGAATGAACCACGGGTACAGCGCATAGGTAATCGTCAGCGAGGTCAACAGGCCGATTACAATCCGAAAACTCGGATAGCGAAACACATTCAGCGGACTGAATGTCTCCTTCAACTCAAAGAACAGGTGAAAGAGCATCGCTCAGCTTGCCTCCAGCGTGGATTGAAGTGCGGCAACCACCTCTTCAAGGCGAGCACCTCGGGAACCTTTGACAAGTACCGTACCGACACCGTTCGTCGAAGAAATCACCAACTGAGCCGCTTCAGCCGCGTTGGAAGCCGCGACCGCCCGACCGCCGGCACTCGCAGCGCCGTCGACAATCCAGGCGCCGGCGTCGCCGACTCCGACGACGATATCGGCGTGCGCCGCAGCGGCAGCGCCGACCTCGCGATGCATCGCTGCAGAGGCGTCACCAAGCTCGCGCATCTCGCCCAGAACGGCAACGCGAGGTGCGCCGCAGTCACCGAGAATCGCGAGACTGGCTCGCATGCTGGCCGGGTTCGCGTTGTACGCGTCGTCGATGACGTGGAGACCGGCGATTCGATTCTGGCGGAGCCTTGCACCGGGAACCGCGAGGGAGGCTGCAACTCGCGCGACGAGCGCTGCATCGGGAAGTGCTTCGGCGCCCTCCGTGGAATGTAGCGCCCAGACACCGAGCAGCGCCGCCGCGAGGTTCTCGGCGTTATGTGTGCCGGGTACCGCGAGCTCGCACTCTGCGCCGAATCCCCGAAGCGCTCCGTGTCCCGTGAGCCGCACAGTGCCCCAGTGTCCGTCACGCGACACTTCGATGGTCGCGTCGGAGCCACCGAATGTGTACACCGTCGCGCCAACATCGGCTGCGGCGTCCAGCCAGCCGTTGCGCGCTTCGTTGTGTGGAACAACGAGCACCTGCGGACGGCCATCGCGGACAATTTCGCACTTCGCTCGGCGTACACCGGCGATGTCGCCGAAACCCTCTGTGTGTGCGGCACCTATCGAAGTGACAATCGCAACATCCGGCGAAGCGATCGCGCACAGATCGCGAATATCGCCGGGCCGGTTCGCGCCCATCTCAAGCACCGCATTTCGATGTGCAGGCGTGAGCGCAAAGATTGTAAGCGGAAGTCCAACGTGATTGTTGAAGTTGCCCGGGGTCTCCAGCACCCGAGAGCCGCCGGCGTTCAGAAGCGCCGCGGCCATCGAGCGAGTCGTGGTCTTGCCGTTGGAGCCGGTAATCGCGAGGGTGCTCAGGCCCCCTTCGCGTCGGCGGGCTTCGTCGGCGATCGCGTGTGCCAGGCGCCCGAGGGCTGCGGTTGTATCATCAACCACCATAATGGTGCATGTCTCGGGAACCTGCATGTCTCTGTCGGTGACAACGACGGCTGCCCCGGCCTGTACAACGTCCGGCACAAAGCTGTGCGCATCAAACCGGTCGCCGCAGAGCGCGAAGAACACGTCGCCCTCTCCCACCTTGCGGGAGTCGGTGCGCACATTCCCCAGCGGCTGACGGCGATCGCGGACCGGATTCACAGCCTGAATCGCCGCCGCGAGGCGCGACGTTGACCAGCCGCGCACCAGCGGAACATTTGCGGACGGTGCGCCTTCGCGGAGGCCCGCGTATCCGCGTCGAACCTCGTCTCGGTCGTCCAGGTAATACCTTCGCGTCCCCTTGATCTGGTAGTCTTCGTGCCCCTTGCCGGTAACCGCAATCAGGCGCGCATCGCTGCGAAGGGCGTGCTCGATGGCTTCACTACGATCAGCGATACGACGCACCTGCGCTTTGTGCGCAGCGTCGACCCCCGCCTCCATCTGATCAAGGATGACTTCGGCGTCTTCGCTGCGCGGGTTGTCACTGGTGATCACCAGCGCCGACACATGCGCCAGTGGTGCGGCAGCCATCATGGGTCGCTTGGTGGCATCTCTGTCGCCACCGCAGCCGACGATCATCAGCGAATGTGTGGAGTCGAAAGAACCCAGCACCTCAGCGACGCGTGCCACCGCGTCAGGTGTGTGTGCGTAGTCCACAACCGTGTACGGTTCGCCGTCGCGTGCCTCTACCGGCGCTTCAAAGCGCCCGGGAATCGGCGGCACCCGGGACGCCGCACGTGCCAGGGTATCCACGTTGGTCCCGTAGTGACCGTGCACCATCGCGGCCGCGAGCACGTAGTTCTGTAGATTGTGACGACCCGCGAGGTGCAGCCGCCCCTCTGCCCGCTCGCCAAACACGTCGAGGGTGAAGGGCGTTCCGCTTATCTCGGCCTGCTCCGAAACCGACGCGCTGATATCAGCCGCCGACTCCACCGAGACGCGGATGCGGCGTGCGCCGACCGGGGTGGCATCCAACATGTCGCTGCCGCGTTCTCCGTCGACAATGGCTGCTGCAACACCGTCGCCGACATGATCGCTGAAGAAGCGGCGCTTGGCCGCAAAGTACGACTCCATCGACTCGTGAAAGTCCAGGTGGTCGCGGCTGAAGTTGGTAAACCCCGCCGCGCTGAACTTCGTTCCGGCGATACGCTGCAGCTCGACGCCGTGACTGGATACTTCCATGACAACGCAGGTCGCGCCGAGCTTGATCACGTCTCTGACGAAACGCTGAATCACGATCCCATCAGGTGTTGTGTTTGGCGCGGGCCAGGTCTGATTCTCGAAGCGGTAGTTGACTGTGGAGAGCACTGCGGGGCGTTCGCCTATCTCGCGCAGCAGCGCCTCAAGAATCCAAACCGTTGACGTCTTTCCGTTGGTGCCTGTGACGCCGAACACCGGTACCTCATGGGTCGGCTGACCAAAGAAGCGAGCCGACGCCAGGCCCAGGAAAGGGTCCTCACTCTCAACCAGGGCCACGGGCACTGCAAAATCCCGAGCGAATACGTCCGGGTCGCTGACTACCAGCGCCGACGCACCGCGCTTGAGGGCAGCATCAATGAAGGTGTGTCCGTCAGAGTACCACCCCTTGCGGGCGATAAAGGCGCTGCCTTCACACACACGACGACTGTCGATGGCGATGTCGCTGATGACAACATCAGGACCTCGCACATCCACAACACCGGGTATGTCGAGCAGCTCCCTGAAGGTCACAGCAACTCCCCTCCCCTCTCAAGACTCAAACGAATTCGCTGCGCCGCCGCCAGGCTGGTGCCGGCGCTGGGCTCCTGTGCGACCACACGGCCGCTGCCGCTGATGTTCAGCTCGAGGCCGGCCGTGCGCGCCGTCGCCAGCGCGTCATGGACCCACATGCCGGTAAAGTCCGGCACTTCATCCGGGTTCAGCTCTGTGGCTTCGATCGCGGAAGGTCGCTCGTCGATCACGTCGCCGCGAATGGGATAGCGCTCGATCGTCGCGGCGAGCGAATGCTCGACCTCGTCGGTCGGCGTACCGTACAGGCGCAGCGCTTCCCGGCCAATGCTGGAAAAGAGCGGCGCAGCAACGTGGCCGCCGTAGTGGGCGACGTCGCGGTCCGGTCGGACGATCCACACAGTGATCGCAAACTCCGGCGCTTCGGCCGGCAGAAAGCCTGTAAAGCTGGAGACGTACTCGTCTTCGTACGCGCCGGTCTCGTTGTTGTAGATCTCGGCGGTTCCTGTCTTGCCGGCGACACGCACGCCCTCGATCGCAGCAAGCGAACCGGTGCCTCCTGCTTCGCCATCCAGTACCGACTCAAGGGCACGTGTTACTTCGCGTGCAGTCTCTGCCCGAACCACACGTCGCCGCTCCTCAGGCTCGCGCGTTTCGATGGTCCCGTCACCGTAGTAGATGCGTTTGACGAGCATGGGCTTCATCAACACACCGCCGTTTGCAATCGCTGCGGTCGCCAGATTCAGCTGCAGCGCGCTGACCATGAAGTAGTGGCCAAATGAAACATTTGCGTGCTCGACAGGCCCCCAGGGTGCCCGGTGCAGAAGGCCGGCGTCCGCTCCGGCGATCTCGACATCGGGTCGTTCGCCGAAGCCGAATCCACGCAGGTACTCACGGTGCACTTCTGACGTAATCGTGTCACCGATCTTGTATGCACCGATGTTTGAGCTCACCTGCAGAACCTGCCACGCAGGGATGACGCCGCTGGGGTGCGTGTCCCTGATCGTGGCATCCGCGACATGTACGAGACCGTTTTCACAGTCGATCATCGAGTCGTAATGGATCTGTCCTTCGTTGATCGCGGCAGCCAGCGTGAACATCTTGGCGGTAGAACCGGGCTCATACAGATGCGACACGGCAGGCTGACGCCAGGCCTCGGGCTCGACAGACTGGGGGTCGTTGAGGTCGAATGTCGGATACGAACTGAGCGCGAGAATCTCTCCGGTATCGACGCGGGTTACGACCGCCATGCCCCTTTCGGCGCGATGACGAAGCACTGTGTTGCGGAGTCCGCGGTCAGCGAAGCGCGTCAGGCGGCTGTCGATCGTAAGCTCAACATCTGCACCGCTCGCTGCCTCAATGTCGGGGAGCTCGCCCTGCAGGTAGCCACGACGGCGGCTATCGCGCAGCAGTGACAACTCGAACTGATCGCCCTTGAGTACGTCGTTCATTCGGGCCTCAAGACCGGTCGCGCCTTCAACACCTGTGTAGTTCACGAAACCCAGTGTGTGAGCGGACATGGTACGCGCCGGATACACGCGGTTCCACGACGCTTCGCCATACACGCCGCCCAGACCGTTCGCCTCGAACTCTTCGACAATGGCGTCCACATCACCCGGCGGCAGCCCCCGCGCGAGCACATGGTATCGCTTGAGGTCCTGCAGGGGAGTCTGCGACCATTCAATCAACTCCTCAGGGTCGTACCCTTCGAACCCGCTGAGCAGCCGGTTGAGGTCGCCGGCGCGATCGGGCATCTGAGAGAAAAAGTAGTAGGGATCGAAAACAAGCGTCATCGTGCGCACGCTCTCTGCGAGCACACGACCGTGACGGTCCGTGATGCTCCCTCTCGGCGCCTGAATTGATTGTGTGCTCCGGTCACGCCACTGATGGCGCTCCAGCATGGTGTCGGCACGGTGCACCTGGATGTGCCATGCGCGTCCCACCAGCGCGACGAAGGCCAGGGTCATCGCCCCGGCGACGATGTTGATGCGTGTACGATTGAGGGGGGTCATTCTTCACCTCCGACGAGCACAATGTGTTCCGGGAGCACCGGAACCATACCGAGGCTCTGCTCCGCGACGTCGTCCAGCCCGAGGCGCTGGGCACGAACGTGGCGCTCAAGGTCAAGGTGGCGGCGCTCTTCAACGAGGCGGCGGTGGTCCGATAGCTCTGCGGCGCGCTCGTAGGCAGCGCGGTCCACCTGGAATTTCATTCGGAGGTGATGGACCAGAAATCCGACCACGACGACAGCACACACGGTCATCACAGCCACCCAGATCAGGTCGGTGGCGCCGATGAGCGTACGATAGACCCTACTCTCTCTGATCATGACTGACCCCGTTCTTTTCTACGTACGACGCGAAGCTTCGAGCTGCGCGCCCGCGGATTCAGGGACACCTCGGTCTCTGACGGTTGGACGACCTTCGATACGACCTCGAAGTCGCAACGGTCTTCGTCGGCTGTGACCGGCAGGCCAGGCGGCAGCGAGCTGGTGGTCCAGCTTCGAATCGCACGCTTCACCAGACGGTCTTCAATCGAGTGAAACGAAATGAAGGCAGCCACACCCCCGGGCGCCAGCAGGCTCGGCACGTCCCGAAGCAGCGCCTCGATTTCGCCAACCTCGTCGTTGACCGCGATGCGCAGAGCCTGAAACACCAATGTCGCCGGATGCACCCGGTCGCTGCGAATCCGCCCGGCGACCCGCGAACAGAGCTCCGCGAGCTGGTGCGTCGTTGTCAGACGCCCCGCGGCTCGCTCCGCCTTGATCGCGCGGGCGAGCCGACGCCCGTCACGCATATCCGAGTAATCACGGAACATGCGGGTCAGGTCCGCCTCGCCTGCAGAGTCGATCACTTCGCCGGCCGTGGG
This sequence comes from bacterium, assembly GCA_030427825.1. Lineage (GTDB taxonomy): Bacteria > Myxococcota_A > Bradymonadia > REDH01 > REDH01 > JAUICO01. Next base: position 25,295 of record JAUICO010000012.1, read on the forward strand.
ACCATCATCGCCCATTCGCATGTCGAGGGGGCCATCGAAGCGAATGGAAAAGCCTCTGTCGGCGGTATCGAACTGCATCGACGAGACGCCGAAGTCTGCCAGAAGGCCGTCTACCCCATCGTTCGCGGCGACATCTTCGAGGCCACGCGCCCATTCACAGACCTTCGAGAAGCGCAGCTGCGTGCTGACGAAGCGAGCCCCGAAGCGAGCGAGCCTCTCGCGGGCCATCGCGAGGGCGGTCGGGTCCCGGTCGACCGCATATACGCGCCCCGTCGGCGTGCCGGCCTCAAGCAACGCCTCGCTGTGGCCGCCGGCGCCCAGGGTGCAATCGAGGCAGATTCCGGCGCTGCTGCTGCCGAAGAAGGTGACGATTTCATCCTTGAGAACTGAGAGGTGGGCAGCCGCTACGCCGGCGCTGCTCGACGCCGTCACCTCACTCATGGGGAGCCCCCGGAGGGACCGACGTCCCAGCCGAGCCTGTGTCTGATGCGGTTGATGCGGCCCGCGCCCGACGCTCGCGGGCCCGTTTGAACTTCTCGGCGATGTTCGCCGTGATGCGAGCGTTGAAGGTGTCCGGATCCCAGATCTCGAGAACGGGGCCGATCCCGACCCAGTACGCATCTCCGTCAATTCCCGCCCACTCTCTGAGGTCGCGGCTCAGAAGCGCGCGGCCCTGCCCATCGAGGGACACTTCGGCGGCGAGACCGTAGATGGTCCGGCGAATGTCGCTTTCGTCTTCGTCGAGGCCGAAGATGTCGGTTACGGCAAAATCGGCGTCGAACACCTCTCGTCGGCGGCGCCAGTCCGCGGCGGTGAAGACGCGAATGCAGCCCTCACCCCATGGCACCATCACAAGCTCACGGGCGTCTTTCGCCGGCAGCGTCGACTCCAGAACTTCACGGAAGCGCGCGGGAACGCTGGTACGGCCCTTGCCGTCCACGCTCATCCGCTCTCTTCCACCAAAGTTCATCGCCTGCCCCCGTGCGCACTCATGCGCCGCTTCCCGCCATCGCACCCGATTCCGGGCTCCCACTGCCCGTGCCCGCTGATCAACGGGGTCCGGAGTCCATCCTGTCGTTCGGCGGCGGCGGGCTTCCCCACCTTTTGCCACCATTGGCGAACAACCACTGAAGACCGACGAAAATGTTCTGAACTACGCGGATCCCCATGTCAAGCATCCGAACTCGGCTACGTTGGGCGATATCGGCGTCCTATCTCACTATACTGAAAGCATTTTCAGCGTTCATCAACATCCACTTATAGAAGTCACTCCTTCCAATTTCAGGGACCTGACGCTCGCTGTCCACAAGTCCACGTAGTGCCTGTGGATAACCGCCGGTTTCACAGTGTATCGCACCTTTCATTCAAGTAATCAGCACTTTGTACTGTGGATATCATCGAAAGTGCGAAAAGGTGTCAAATAGTGGTGGTTTCGACCTGGAAACGCAAATTGCACGCCTCGTGATCGGGGGGCGAGCCGTCAAATCCCACAGACAGGCATGTCGCACAGCCGACGGGGCCGGAGTGCTCGGCACACCGGGCCAACGGCTACACGCGCGCAAAACGCGGCGGAACCTCTCAGCACAGGAGCAGCGCGCGGGTTGTCACCACGAGAAGCTCTGCGCCGGTCTCCCGGTACTCCGGCCCCACGGGGCGCCGCGCGCTACCACAGACGGGCGCGAAACTCGGCGCGCGATTCGGCGCGCGATTTGGCATCGCGCCACAAGCTCCGCACAGCATGCAGATGTCGGCTTCTACTACGAGCGCCCTGTCCGTACTGCGAACACACCAGGCCGGCGGCCGCGCTATGAAGCGGCTACGCCTGACAGAAAATCGATCGAAGAATCAGGCGTCAGCGAAACGCTTGAACTCGGGCAGAACGCGATACTTACGCGTGGGGCTGTAGACCACCTCGATGGTCTCCGAGGTGCGCACCATACGCTTGCTGACGTAGCACATGACCAGCTCGTCCTTTACTACCTCTTCTTCCGTTGCTTCCGTCGCTTCTCCTGCGACTTCGGTCTCTTCGCTCATCTCAACACCCTGTGGCTTCGTTGCGGGCGGTGCGTGTGCCACCTCGCGATGCGACGGTCAATCCCATTCGCGTAGGGCTCGGCGACGAGCGCCGAGAGGCCGCGCCTGTATGTGGAGTCAGTCGATGGATGAGGTGATGTGGTAGCCCGCGACGCCTGTCATGCGCACTTCTTCACTCGCAGCCAACGTAGTGCCGACGTCCCATTCGCCGTCCCGGTTGTCCGGCCCCGCATCGTCGACCCAGCGGAAGGCCTCGTAGACTTCCCAATGAAACCTCGCCCAGTGCGTGTCGGTGTTGCTGGTCTCCACGGGGAGGACACGCAGGTAGGGAAAAGTCAGCCAGTATTCTCCGCCAACCAGCTCCCCACTGAGCCCGACTACATCCAGCGGTGCGTACTCCACGGGAAGCGTGACCGTCGTCGGGCCCTCGTAGCGCACCCATCCACTGCCGGCGTTGTAGTCGACGCCCTCGTATACGGTGTCGCTGTACGCACGAAAGATCACAAAGTCGCCCGCATAGACCTGCCCGGCGTAGTGCAGACGGCCACCCACCGTGTACGTCAGGTACTCCACACGTACGCGGCCGTGTGTGTACAGGGCTGTCGGAACCTCATCGGTGCGGCAGTGGCCGACGAGCGTGTCACCATCCATGTCCGCGACCACGGGCTCATCAAGGTCGAAGCACGGGACCGGAGTAGCGGTCGGGCCCGTTCGCAGCTGGTACCCGCTGATCCCGATCTGGTAGGCGGTCGGCGTCTGGCCGGAGAGCCCATCATTGTAGTCCCTGACTGCGTGGTCACCGGCCAGATAGATTTCGATTCGCCCGACGTCCGCGGTGTCCGCGGTGTCTGCAGTGTCGCCGGACGCGTCGGCGTCACCCGTCTCGGCATCGTCCGCATCTCCAGAGGCGTCTTCGGAGAGCTCGCCTGAGCTATCCGACACGTCATCCGTCGCGTCGAGCAACGAGGCGGCGTCATCGCCGCGAGCCACGCTCAGACCATCACTACATGCAGCCAACGCGATGAACGCGAGGGCGCCGAAGACGAATAGACCGGGTTTCACAGTGCGCACCTTGTTCGAAGAGTGAGAGCGTCCTCTCGGCCGCTTGACCCATGTCTGCAGCCACTGCGACATGTCGGCCCGACAACTCTCATCTATGAGTCGCAGGTCTCGCAAGCATTTGTGCATCCGGGTCGACACCGCGAGCGCCCGATCGACCATGAATCGCGAAACTCTCCCCTACGAGGCCCGGATTGGAATCACCTCCCGGCGGTGCTAAATCATCGCAACGATGCTGCATCTGCTTTTCGTACTGGCTGTGACCGTGCCGAGCCCCGCCGCGGTCGACGACACGACGCGCCAGGTTCTGCAGCGTGGTCGGTACCAGACGGAGTTGCCGGAGGCCGCGCCGCAGGTCATCGACATAAACGAGCCCGGGTACGCCGATACACGCGGCGACGGCGGCGCCGACGGCAGCTCATCGCGAGAACGAAGAGAGCGACGGGCGCGACAGCGCGACAACGAGCAGGGCGACAGCCCTGAGGCCGGGGCAGGAAGCAGCAGCGGATCCGGGTGCAATGCCCGTGACCAGGGCGGCACGAACTCGCGGGACCGTGCACGCAGGCAGCCGCGGCAGAGGCAGCAACGCGTCGCCGGTGGGGGCGCCGGAGGCGCGCTGTCCGCGCTCTTGCGGGTTGTCCTGATCGCAGTCGCCGTGCTGGTTGTTGGGTGGATCATCTTCGCAGTTTTCAGGCGACGAAACGCCGGAGAAGACGTCGAACTGGACGAGCGGCCCGTCACGAAGAAGGCAGACGCCGAAGCGGAATCCGAACGCAAGACGCTGCGAGACCTTTCCCCCGAAGACCTGGCGGGCTCCGGTCGATTCAACGAGGCTATCCGCGCCCTGCTCTTTCGCGTCTTTGACGAACTGGGATCCAGCCGCGAGCAGGCGATTCCCCCGGCGTGGACCAGCAGAGAAGTAGCGAGCGACGTCGCCGTCGAGGCGGAATTGAGGGCGCCACTGCGGCGAATTGTGGCTGCCGTCGAGGGCTGCGAGTTCGGCGGCCGAGTCGCGGAATTGTCGCTGTATGAACGGTGCCGTGATGACGCGGCGATGCTGTTGAACCGGGGAGGCTCCGCGTGAACGATGTCTTCAGCAGGCGCGCGGTGCTCATCATTTCGTGCGTCATGGTCACATCCCTCGCGACCGCGATCATCGCCGGCTCCGTGGGCCGCCCGGCCCCGCCGGAGTCCGCGAACGCTGACTCCTTCTCGACCTCAGCGCTCGGCCATCACGCGCTCTACGCAATCCTGCGCAAGCTCCGCATGCCCGTGACTGTGTCCCGCTACGACACCCCCGGCCGCGCTGCCGACACCGCGTTCGTCGTCGTCGCTGAGCCCTGGCTCTCTGACGAAGACATCGAAGACGGCGCAAAGGTGGAGCTGCTCAATGAACTCCTCGACGCCGGCTCGTCGTCCCTGCTCGTCCTACCAAAGAGGTGGGGCCCGCGCTCCGCCCGCGATGAGCGGCACATCGACGGGCACGCCCTGCTCGCAACCTCAAATGTGGACGCGGTGCTCACCGGCGCTTCTTTCGAAGGGAGCGTACGACGCGGAGGCGAAGTCGGCCCCAATACCTTCACAGACAACGCATTCTCATACACCCCAACGATTCGGGACCTGCAGCTGCTCGCTCCGGACATGATCGAACCGCTGATTTCAGGTCCGCAGGGGATCCTGCTTGGCAGCGTCGGGTCCGAAGACAGCTGGGGTCACGAAGTGTACATTCTCTCCGACCCCGATCTCATCTCAACACACGGCCTGGCCGACGGTGACAACGCCGTATTGATCGTCGAGATTCTCAACCGAATCAGCGGCGGCGGCCCCATCATCATCGATGAGACCATCCACGGGTACAAACGGGTCCCTTCACTGTACGAACGCCTGAGCACCTTCCCTCTGGTACTCGTCGTCGTGCAGTGCCTGCTCGCCGTTGGGTTGTTGATGTGGGCCGGCGTACGGCGATTCGGACGCCCGCGACCCACGGCGCCGCCATTCGAGCCGGGCAAGACCTTCCTCATCGAGAACACCGCCCGGCTGCTTGTATATGGCGATAACGGTGCCTCGGCGCTCGACGACTACCTCACAACGAACATTCGCAGGGTCGCCGCCCGCCTGAAGGCACCGCGGGACCTGGAAGGCAGGGAGCTGCACGCCTGGCTCGACAAGCTGGGCGCGCGCCTCGGCGCCACCGTCTCGATCGGCGAGGTCTCCCTCGCCGTCGATGACATCCTCGCCGCAAGACGAAGACCGGCTCAGCGCGCGCTGGAGCTGGCAATGAACATCCACACATGGAGAGAGGAGATGTTGCATGGAGCTCAATGAAATCCAGGCGCTGGCGAACCGCGTTCGGAGCGAAGTCCATCGCGTCGTAGTTGGGCAGGAAGAAGCCGTAGGCCTCCTGACCGTCGCGCTGCTCGCCCGGGGCCACGTACTCTTCGAGGGCGTCCCCGGAACAGCGAAGACACTGCTCGCGCGCACCTTCGCAGAGATCGTGCGCTTCAAGTTCAAGCGCATCCAGTTCACGCCGGACCTCATGCCGGGCGACGTGATCGGGACCAACCTTTTCAACTTTCAGACAAATGAGTTTGTGCTCACGCGCGGCCCCATCTTCACCGAGCTGCTGCTGGCGGACGAGATCAACCGAACGCCACCGAAGACGCAGGCCGCCCTGCTGGAAGCGATGCAGGAGCGCACCGTCACCGTGGACGGAACCGCGCACGATCTCGGCGACGGGTTTATGGTCGTCGCCACACAGAACCCGATTGAGCAGGAAGGCACCTACCCCCTCCCCGAGGCACAGCTCGACCGCTTCCTTTTCAAGGTCGAAATCAGTTACCCAACCCGGGACCAGGAGCGGCATCTTGTCGCGCTGCACGGCAACCGCACGACGATGCCGGACCCCGCAAAGATGGACCTCAACCCGGTCGCCACGATCGAGCAGCTGCGGGCCGCGCGCGCTCGAATCGAGACCATCATGCTCGCAGAGCCGATGATCGACTACATCGTCGACATTGTCCGCGCGACGCGAACCGACCCCACGCTCATCGCCGGCGCGTCGCCCCGCGCCGCGAACATGCTGGCCTCTGCGGTGCGAGCCCTCGCGGCTATGGAAGGGAGAGACTACGTGATTCCGGATGATGTAAAACGCATCGCTGTACCGGCGCTCGCCCATCGACTCGTCCTCTCGCCTGCCGCCGAGATAGAAGGCTCGACACGGGAGTCCGCCATCCAACGCATCCTCTCGCAGGTGCCGGCACCTCGATGATCGCACCGACCCGCAGATGCGCGATTCTCTTCGGAGCGGGAGCGCTTGTCGCCCTCACGGCTCCGTTGATCGCGCCGCGTCTGTGGATCGCATGGGCCGCGTACAACTTCGCGGCCATTGTGCTCACCGGCGCGGACGCCATCATGTCGCCGAGACGCAGCAGCATCCGCTCCGACGTCAGCGCGCCGGCCGCCGTGCAGATCGGTGAAAGCAGCTCCTTCTCGGTCGAACTCACGCAGGCGGACAGTCGCATCGCTGTGCCCGTCGAAGTCACCTGTGACCTCGCGGGCGAGGTTCATCCCATCCGGAGTCAGAGCACCAGCTTCAGCGGCAGCGCGGGCCTGGTCTTCCCCTTCACACCAACACGCCGCGGCGTCGTCGCCATCCAGCGGCTGTGGGCGCGCTGGACCGGGCCCCTCGGCCTTGTCGCGTCCAGCGCGCGGTTTGAACGCAGCGACGAAATCGCCGTCATTCCCAACGTCCGCGCCGTACGCGGCGCGGGCCTTCGTTGGATGTCCAATCGTCAGTTTCTCGCCGGAATGAAAGCGCAGAAATACGTAGGCGACGGCACCGAATTCGACGCGCTTCGCGAATACCTGCCCGGATTCGATCATCGTGCGATCGACTGGAAAGTCTCGGCGCGACACCGCCGACTGATGGTTCGCGAGTACCGGGCGGAGCGAAATCACCGCGTCATCGTCGCCCTGGATACCGGACACCTGATGGCGGAAAACGTGGACGGTATTCCAAGGCTCGATCATGCGGCAAACGCCGCCCTGCTGCTATCGTATGTATCGCTCAAGATGGGCGACCGTGTCGGCCTTGCCGCCTTCGACGAGGGTATCCACACCTACCGCACGCCCACCTCCGGTGTGCAGACCGTGCACCAACTGACGGACGAGCTGTCGAGGCTGCGCTACTCGTCCGCAGAGACGAACTTCACGCTGTCGCTGCTGCAGCTCTCACAGCGCATGAAGCGACGCTCCATCGTCATCGTGCTCACCGACTTCACAGACAGCGTGACCGCCGAGCTGATGGTAGAGCACCTCACCCGGGTCGCGCGCCGACACCTTGTCATCTTCGTCGCCATCCGCGACTCCGCGCTCGCCAGACTGGCTGACGCACGGCCGAACTCCCTGATGGCGCTGAATCAGAGCGTCGTGTCATCCTCAATGGCGGACGAACGACAGGTCGTCATCTCGCGCCTGCGCCGAGCCGGCATCCAGTGTGTCGATGCAGACCCTGCAGCGATCAACGTTGACCTGATCAACAGCTACATGAACGTGAAGCGGCGGGGGATGGTATGAAGTCGCCAACCTCAAGCAGCATGAAGAGCGTGAGCTTCCGGTCCCAGCGCGAGCGGACCTGGGCAGAGCTTGAAGACCTCGTTGGCCGCGTAGAAAAAAAGGGGCTCGCAAAGCTGAGCGCCGATGAGCTGCAGCGGCTGCCCGTTCTGTACCGCGCGACGATGTCCTCGTTGAGCGTCGCCCGCAGCATCTCGCTGGACCGCAATCTGCTCGACTACCTCGAGCATCTGGCAGCCCGCGCGTACGTGGTTGTCTACACTCCACGGCGTCGCCTTCGGGATCAGATCAGCGAGTTCTTTCTGGAGACCTTCCCGACAACCGTGGTCCGCTACTGGCGCCAGAACGCCCTCTCGGCCGCCATTCTCATCGCTGGAATGTGCGTCGCGTGGGCGATGACGCTATCGAACCCCGAAAACTTCTACAGCTTCGTGGATTCATCGTACGCACAGGGGCGCGGCCCGGAAGCGGCGACAGAAGACCTGGCCGCGATGCTCTATGACGGCGGCGACATCGGCACAGACGAGCTGGGAGCCTTCAGCGCGCAGCTGATGTCGCACAACGCTCGGATTGGAATGCTGGCCTTTGTGCTTGGCTTCGCCGCAGGAATCCCCGCGATCTATCTGCTCTTCACGAACGGCCTGACCCTCGGTGCCTTCGCCGGCCTGTATCAGCAGAGAGGCCTCGGTGTGGACCTCTGGGGCTGGCTTCTGCCCCACGGAATCACGGAGCTATCAGCCGTCATCCTTTGCGGCGGCGGAGGCCTCATCCTTGCAGGTGCGCTCATTTTTCCGGGCGAACACACGCGCCTGGAGAACCTGAAGCTGCGCGGCCGGGACGCGGGAGTGATCGTCATCGGGGCGGTCATCATGTTCTGCATCGCTGCGTTGATTGAAGGCTTCTTCCGACAGATGGTGACGGACGTCACGGTCCGTTACTCGGTCGCGACTCTGACCTTTGTACTGTGGGGCGCGTACTTCCTGCGGGCGGGGCTGCACCTGAGAGCGCGCAACACAGCGGCCCCGGCGACGACGCAGGCCGGCGGTGTCGTCGCGCAGTCCGAGGCGGCGACGTGAGCGCCGCGCACAGCCGCGACAGTTCTCGACGCATCACGATCGAGACCCCTGAGCAGGTGAGCCTCAGCTTCGAGCTCGCCGGTGTCGCTGAACGCTTCGGCGCCTTTGTTCTCGACACGCTGATCGTCTTCGTCGTGCTGATCGCCGCGAGTCTGGCGATCTCGCTGACCATCGGGTCCGCATCGCGGGCACTCGGCGCTGCCGCCGTGCAGGTGATCTCGTTCCTCTTGTGGAACTTCTACTTTGTGTTCTTCGAGGCGCGTCACCAGGGGCGCACTCCCGGCAAGCGGGTGGTCGGAATCCGGGTCATCGACAATCGCGGAGGCCCGCTGACCACGAGCGCCGTCTTCGCTCGAAACGTAACAAGGGACGTGGAGCTGCTCTTTCCGCTCGTGTTTCTGGTCGTGCCGTCCGCCCTCTTTCCCAACGGCGCTGTGTGGTCACGCTACATCGCCGGCGCCTGGCTGCTCGTGTTCCTGCTCTTTCCACTATTCAATCGCCACCGCCTTCGAATCGGAGACACGATCGCGGGCACCATTGTCGTGCGAAGCCCGCGCGCAATGTTGATGGCCGACCTGGGCGGAATGACGCAGCAGCAGCAGGCGCGCAGGCCGCGTTACGTGTTCACACCGCAGCAGCTCAACGTATATGGAATCTACGAGCTGCAGGTCCTGGAGAGCGTATTGCGCAGTCCGGAGGCGGCGGACCCGGGAAGCGTCATTACAATCTGCGACCGAATCAAAACCAAGATTCGATGGAACCGCGATCTCTGGCAGGTCGAGCCCTATCAGTTCCTTCACGACTTCTACACCGCACAACGTGCGCATCTCGAGGAGAGAATGCTCATGGGTGAGCGCCGAGAGTTCAAACAACAATGACGAGAGGCAACGCGCTCACTGTGTGCATCATCATCGCTGCGATGGCGGTAGCGGCCTGCAGTCGCGCCGGACACGGTGTGAGAGACAACGGAAACGGTACTCACACAGATACTGCACCGGAAGCGAGCGACGACGGAGGCAGCGACACACAGGCTGCGACACAACCTGCGCCGGTGTCCCTCCGCGTCGCGACATTCAACGTATCGCTCTACCGGGACAATGCCGGCGAGCTGATCGACGACCTCCGCGAGGACGACAGCGATCAGATCAGGGTCGTGGCCGCGATCATTCAAAAGGTTCGCCCGGACGTCCTCCTGCTGAACGAGTTTGACTACGACGCCGAGGGGGAGGCGCTCCGCCTGTTCGCCGAGCTCCTGGAAGTTCCGACTTCCGGCAATGAAGGAATCGAGTATCCCCACCGATGGGCGGCACCGTCGAACACCGGTCGCAGCACCGGTTTCGACCTGAACAACGACGGTCAGGTGGGAGTCACACCGGGCACCAGGGCGTACGGCGACGACTCAGCGGGCTACGGTGTCTTTGAAGGTCAATACGCGTTTGCGGTGTTGTCGAAGTATCCGATCGATACGGACCGAATCCGGAGCTTTCGGCACCTGCTTTGGGCAGATCTGCCCGATGCATTGCTTCCAGATGACCTCGAGAGTGCGGCGCCGGATGACTGGTACAGCGCCGAAGAGCTGGCGATTATGCCGCTCTCGTCAAAGAACCACGCCGACATACCCATCACCGTCGGTGGGCACACGCTGCACCTGCTTGCGTCCCACCCTACCCCCGCCGGATTCGATGGCCCCGAAGACCGCAACGGCCGCAGAAACCACGACGAGATTCGGCTCTGGGCGGAGTACATCTCTGCCGACAACGTTGACGGATGGCTTCGCGACGACCGCGGGCACGCGGGTGGCCTCGCCGACGGTGCGTTCTTTGTGATCGCAGGCGACCTGAACGACGACCCCTTCGACGGCGGCAGCGCCGGCGTCGGGGTGCGACAGCTGACGGAGCACGCCCTGATTCACCGCAGTCCGATCCCGTCCTCAGAAGGTGCCGTAGAGCAGGCCGGCGCACAGGCCGGAGTGAACGCCACCCACACAGGCCCGCCGGCACACGACACGGGCGACTTCCGAGACGACATGTTCGGAAACCAACGTGTGGACTACGTCCTCGCGTCAGCGACCACGCGGGTCGATGGTGCCGGGGTATTCTGGCCGCGCAGCGACGACCCGGATTTTGACCTGGTGGGAACCTATCCATTCCCCGGCTCAGACCATCGCCTGGTGTGGCTCGATCTGACGCTCGGTTCAGAAGGTGACGAGGTCAACGACTGAGTAGTCATCGGAGTTGTAGAAGTCCGCACCCGGCGACGACGAGCTGCCGCCCCACCCGCCGACGAACAGGCCGAACTGATTCGTCATGAACGTGGCGCCGGCGAATGCGCGGGGCTGCGAGAGGCCCCCGGCATCGTTGCGCCGTGTGATGGTGCACGCCGGGTTGTTACTTGCCCACGCCAGCAGAAGGCGATCAGCAGTCCCCACTGGAGTTCCCGAAGCATCAAGACCGCCAGCAAATACGAGGTCACCAGAAACCTCCAGCCCTACGCCCGAGAGGAACGCGCGCGGTGCAGAGAGGGCCACGCCGGCTGCGACTCGCGTCGCATTGAACGCGGGCGCAATCTGATCACCATTTCCGATGTCGTACACTTCAACAGACGCGGTCGGGCTTGAGCCCGAAAACACGTTGGCGCCGACAGCCGTGTAGCCGCCCGCGACGACGAGAAAGGGAACCTGCTCGCCGGCCGGGTTCAGGTATCCGGGGCAACGTGTGCGTGCCATCGCGTGGCCGAAGCGCGGCTCGGCGAGCGGCGCACGGGTCTCGTGACCCAGCTCAAGCCCTGAGGCACCGGCCTGCAGGAAGATGATTTCGGTATCCGCGACAACACCCGAGGTGTTGCGCCCACCGATGAGAGCGACGCCGTGCTGACCGATGTCGATGTTGGCGGCGGTGTGCTGACCACGCTCGTTGTCCAGAAGAAAAGTAGACGATCGCATCGACGCTTCGCCGGGAAACCAGAACTCGAGGGTATTGAGGAAAACCTGCGACGAGGCGCGGTCAGTGAGTCCGCCGGCGAAAAGGATGCGGCCATCAGACATGCGCGTTGCGCTGTGGAACGCGCGAGAGTCGTTCAGGTTGGGACCGGGCTCAATGGTGCCGTCGAAACGGTCGCCGAGTCGAATGATCTCAGTGGTCTCGGTCGCTATCAGGGCACCGTCACGCTCGATCAGTCCGCCGGCAACCATGATGTCGCCGTCTTCAGTAAGCGTGGCCGTGTGGAACGCGCGCGCATTCGGGAGCGCGAGAAAGCAGCCCGGGCCGGACGCGCCGCAGCCGTCCTGCTTTGCGGTGTTCCACAGCCCGTTACGCGGGTCGTAAATCTCGATGGTCCCGTTCAGTCCGCCGCTGGGAATCGCCGATCCGTTGAGGCCTCCGGCAGTGCTTGTCATGTTCGCGCCGCCGATGACGACGATTCTACCGTCTTCAAGTTGCGTGACTGAGTGACCGGCTCGCCCCTCACCCGGCAGGTCGTTTTCGAAGTTTGAGACAGACGACACGAGCTGACCCTGTTCGTCTGCAAAGAGTCCGAACGCCCTCTGAAACCGGTTCGGCCGCACGGTGAATACCGGGTAGTTGACGCCGGATTTGGAATCGAACCGCGGGGTGGCGCCCGAGGCGATTGGGTTGTTCGCCGCGTCGAATGCCTCAACACTGATCCACACATTCTTGCCGTGAGGAACCGCGGGCAGAGTTACGTTCACAGTTCCGGGACCGGCGAAGTTGCGCACTGTGGTGCTGTCGACGCGATCATCGCCCCGGTATGCGGTCACGACGATTTCATCGACCTGACCCTGAACGTCTACCGGAAACGTATTTGCTCCATCCGGGCCATACACAAGAAATGTCGCTGACACCGGATCTTCGCCGCAGGCGCCCAGGCTTGCCGCGAAAGCGGTGGTTGTGAGCGCAATCGCCATTTTCATGACTGTGTTTTTCATTCGTTTACCGTCGTTGAGACTGTCGATACCGGGCCGGTGCAGCGCCTCGCAAGAAGCTGACCCTGCACACAGGGGGCTCGCACTCAGAAAGAAATCGTAGCGTCCATGCCGCCCTCATTGCCGCCGGCGGCAAGAATGCCGGCGGTGGCCGCACCCCCTGCGGCGATGACGCCAAGGGTTACGTAGAGCCAGGTCAGGTTCTTCTTCTCACGCGTTTCTGCGGGAAGCTCCGGCTCGAAGGCGAAACCCGGCTGCTCCGCGTACTGGGGCTGTGTTACCGGCTGCTGCTCGTATTGCGGCTGGCCGTAGGTCGGCTGTGGAGACTGCACGGGCTGGCCATAGGTCGGCTGACCGTAGGTCGGCTGCGCAGGCTGCACGGGCTGACCGTAGGTCGGCTGACCGTAGCTCGGCTGTGCAGGCTGTGCAGGCTGACCGTAGGTCGGCTGACCGTAGCTCGGCTGTGCAGGCTGTGCGGGCTGCCCGTAGGTCGGCTGGCCATACTGCGGTTGGCCGTAGGTCGGCTGGCCGTAGGTCGGCTGCGCAGGTTGTGCGGGCTGACCGTAGGTCGGCTGACCGTAGCTCGGCTGTGCAGGCTGTGCGGGCTGCCCGTAAGTCGGCTGGCCATATTGCGGTTGGCCGTAGCTCGGCTGCGCGGGCTGTGCAGGCTGACCGTAGGTCGGCTGACCGTAGCTCGGCTGCGCGGGCTGAGTCGGCTGCCCGTACGTCGGCTGACCATAGGTCGGCTGCGCGGGCTGTGCGGGCTGGCCGTAGCTCGGCTGCGCAGGCTGAGCCGGCTGACCATAGCTCGGCTGTGCGGGTTGTGCTGGTTGCTGGTAGGTCGGCTGTGCAGGCTGTGCGGGCTGAGCCGGTGCCTGGGGAGCCGTGTTGACCGGCGCCGTCGGCGCCGCAACCGCGACCTCAACCACGGGGGCCGGTGGCTCCGGTGCGCTTCGCGTCGGTGCTGCCGACACCTCCATGTCCGGAATCTCCATCACCGGGCGCTCTTCCACGGCGGCGGCCTCTGGGGCGGCGGCCACCTCCACTTCCGGTGCCTCGGGCGCAATCAGCGGCGCACCGGTAACGAGATCAGACTGCGGAAAGGAGCGGCCTGCGGCGCGACCGACGTTAGCGGCCATCTGATACGAGTTGACCCGCAGGTTCGACAGCGCGCTGTCGAAACCCTGCACCGGTCCGACAGCGAAGAGTCCGTCGGACGCGCGATAGATGAACGAGTGCGCCTTGTACTCATCGTCTCCGCTTACGATCGCGCCGACGACGACGTAGTCCACAGCCTGACGCGTCGCGAGCTCGCCAAGATAGGGGAGCAGCGAGTCCGAGATTGTGCCGGCGCTCACCGCGGAACGCAGCGAACGAAGGTAACGGGGATCCCCGCCCGCATCTGCGACTTCGTTCTGGCTTGAGACTCCCAGTCGTACCTCGGCGTCCCGGTTTCGCTGCACCGACACGACCTGTCCGGCGCTGCCGGCTTCGCCGGTCACGGCAACGTAGTGGTCGCCAACAGGAACATCCGGAACGGTGAGGGGCGTGGCGCCCAACTCGACACCGTCAATGGTGACCGTCAACCCCTCAGGGCTGGACGAAACCACGATGCTGCCCTGCCCGTTGCGTGCGATGGCGTCTTTGACTGTAGCGAAGAACTGGTTGTACGCCTGACCCGACGCGTCACGGCTGTCCGTGTCCGGCTTCACCGCGAATGCACGCATCAGGGTGACGCGGGCCATCTCTTCATTGCCGGACTTGTACTGACACTCTGCGAGGTTGAAGAGTGCGTCTGCGACGGAGCGGAAGTTCTCAATATCGCCGACCGCTCTCGCATAACCGGCGAGCGCCGACTCGAACGCTGTGATCGCGCCGGCGTAATCCTGAACCACGTAGAGACCGACGCCCGTCTGGTAGTCCGCATTGGCCTGCGTAATCACCGCGCTGGCACCGGATTCCCCTTCCTGCGCCTGCGCCACTTCGTCGATGAAATCGACCCGCGCCTGGCGGAGCTGCTCTTTGAGGTTCTGGTTCACCCGCTGCGCGACTGTATCGGTTACGCCGTCGCCAAGGGCGGCGAAGTCGACAAAGAAGACATCGGCGGCCTGCGCCGTCGTAGCCGCGAACACAAGTGTGATGAGAGCGCACGCGCCGGCAGATGCGGCACGGCGCCCGAAGAGAGCGCGAGAGATATGCATGGTACTTTTTCTCCGAATCGGTCGACGATATCAGCGCAGACCGACGAGGCGGGGCCTGACACATAGTTCAGGGAGCGCGCACGCCTAGCAAAGGTTGCAAAGCGACGTCAACGTGAGAAATCCCTGAATTTGCGGGGAATATCGTCAAATACAGGCACGAAATTGTTCCTGTTGATCTGCCCCGTTCACAACTAACGTCTACGACGACATTTCGTGCTAAGCAGCACACTGCTTATTCTGTTTCCTTCACCCTCGGGACATCGAAGTGGACCTAAGCGCTGCGCCTCACGCTCAGCTATCGGATGCTTTTGCCCGCCTGCAGCCGCTCACGCACCACGCGGTCCTGCTCGACGTCGCCGGTCACAGTGACGCTGCTTCTCTGTGCCGCCGCGCCGCCATCGGCGCCGGCCAGCCCGGCGCTCGCTTCGCCGGCCTGCTCGCCGACGACACCGATCCCGGTGAGCGCAGCCTCCGTGAGCGCGCAGCCGCTGAGTCACCGACGAGTCTGGTCCTGCTCTGGGCGGACGCCGCAGCCCGCCGTCGGGATGCGCATCGCGCCGAGGTCTTCATGCTTACCCGTGAAGCAGCCGAGCCGGGAACACGTGCTCCGCTGTACCTCGGAACACTCGGGATTCAGGAGCGCAGCCTCGCGACCGCCGCCGCCGCAGAGATCGCCGACAGGCTGGTATGCGGCGAACCGGCTTCCAGGCCGCCGGCGCTACGGATGCTGAGCCTCTGCGCAGCGGCGGGAATCGCGGACATCAGCCCGCTCCTACGCGCCCCCATCGAGCTCGGCGATGACAGCGCGGCCGCCGCGATCGCGCTCGAACTCGTCGACCTGGCGATCGAGACGCCGCGCCTTCTCGCGACGCAATCCCGGCGCGACTACCTTCACTTTCTCGCAGACGGCTGTACCGCGGACCGCGACGCCGCCCTCTTCTACCTGCGCAACGGACTCGCGGAGCTTGAGCAGAGCGTCGAAGAGGCGATCGCCACGACGGCCGTCTTTGGTCCCGATCGCAACTTCGACTGGCGCGACGCGCTCCGTCTCAACGCATACCTCGCCGCGCTGCACGACAGCTCGCCGGGCGCCGCCTCGGTGATCGCCGAGGAGCTCGCTGCCGGCTCCGAAGACCCGGTGATCAGCACCATCTGGGACCTTCGCGCCTGGAATCTCGCCCGCAGAGCCGGCCACAGCCCCGACATGGTCAGTCGCCTCGGCTTCGAGCTCTTTGAGTCATCCCGGCGGCTCGGCGACGACGACGCTGCGCTGCGATCCCATGCCGAAGACCTGGCCGTGGGCATGTGCATCGCTCTCGGCGATCTGGGCGTGGTCGCCCCCCTTCTCGCCGCCGATGACTCGCTGGAATTTCGTGCCCTCGCGGCGTTGCTCTCCACCGACATCGAGGCGCTGATCGCGGCGCTGATCGACACCGGCATCGAAGGCGAAACTCTGGCGTACGTCGCGACCGCACAAGCCGAGCAGAGCGTTGATGCCTGCAGAGCGGCCGCCCGGATCGCGAGCGCATCAGAGTCCCAGGAACAGTCTCTGCGCTGGCGCGAGCTGCTCCTCTTTATCGATCTGTTCACGAACCACCAGGACGAGCGTGTGCGCAGCGTCGCCGGGGCACTGCTTGAACGCGGCATCGTATCGCCACCGATCATCTGGGCCTTCTGGGTGGCGTCACTCCAGCTGGGTGAGCTGCCGGCCGCGCTGGCGCACTTCGCGCGGCGCCTCGAAGGCGCTGACGACGACACGCGCCGCCACCTCCTGGCGGCCATCGCGGAGTCGCACGCCGCATCAGGCTCGCGGGACGAGGCGAGCGAGGCGCTGACGGCGCTCGAAGAAGCCGATGGCGCAGAATGGGCAGCGCGAATCCGAGACCGCGTCCTGCCTCGTGGTGAACACGGGGCAGCACCGGCTACGCCTGCCGCGGACGTGCCCGTCTCGGACACGGCGGAGGACGGTGACACGCCCGGTGAGGACGGCTCACAGGTGCCCGGCTCCAGCGAGCCGGACGAAGCCGCTCCCCACACCCCGGTTGTCCCCCAGGCCGCAACAGAGGCGACAGCCGGCCCGGAATCCCAGCCCGGGAGCGACGCCGCAGGCGGTGAGGAGTCCACCGAAGCCATCGCGACGCAATACCTGCGGCGCGCAGAAGCCTCGGTATCAGCGGTACAGAAGGCACACTTTCTTGCCCTCGCAGGACGCACCCTTGAGCCGGATGCCTCGCAGCAGGACAACGCGACGCTCTGCTACGAAGAGGCTTTACGCCTTAACCCACAAAGCGATGAAATAAAACGATTTCTCAAGTCGATCCTGACAGCTAATGAACGGTGGGATCGCATCGTCGAACTGGGCCTGGCGGCGCAACCCGTGGGCGAGCTGCACAGCGCTCAGGCGGTGCCCGCTGCGACGCCGGAGGTCGCGACCGCGGCCCCCGAAGGCGACGATGACGCGGGGCACCCGCATGAGATGCCGGCGGTACCTGTGCGCCCTGCTTCGCATCATACCGCAGAAGGAGAAGCCGCCGACGCCGAGCTGGACGGCACCGAGAGCGCACCGGCGGATTTCGAGAGTGCGTTCGCGAGGGCCTTCGACGCCGGCTTTACGGAAGAGGCGATGCAGCCTCTCACGAGACTCAGCGCGATCGACGGGATCGGCGAGCTGCTGGACCGGCGGCTGGCTGCCGCAGCAGAGACCCTCGAGGGCGAAGCGCGCGCGTCCGCCCTGTGGGCGTTGTGGAGCCACCGCCGGCCGCAGTCCGACACCGAACCGGAGCTGCTGAAAGACGCCATCGCGGCGTCTGAGCGCCACCTGCCATCGCTGAAGAGCCTCGCGGGCGTCTACGCCGAGCTCGGCCAGTGGGACGCCCACGCAACCCGCCTCGAAGCCGCCGCCCGGCTTGTCGCCGACCAACAGGAGCGCGCGAACACCTACCGACAGCTCGGCGACGTGTACTTGGAGCGGCTCGGCAACCGCAGCGTCGCCCTCGAGAACTATCTGGTCAGCTTCATTTGCGCCGGCGACGACGCGCAGACCCTCGCGCGCCTTGAGAAGATCTACACGGACCTCGGCCGCTACAAAGATCTCGTGTCTACCTACGAGGTCGCCATCCAGAAGGCCCGCGCATCGGACTCGTCGGCCCTGCGCATCGAAGACATGCTCGTCGAAAAGGCGCGCATCGAACGAAAGCACCTCAATGATCCCACGCGCGCCGCGAACACCATCATTCAGGCGCTCGCCATCGAGCCGACCGAGCAGATCTTCGCTGACCTGCTCGTGGACACATTTGCCGACGGTGTTGACGAAGAACTGATCCGCGACGGAATCCGCTCACACCTCAAGGCCATCGACGACGAGGGGGCCGCGCGTATTCGCAACGACCCCCGCTTCGCAAAGTTCCTCGACTGACTCTCTCAGTCGTCGTTCAGCTCGCTGAAACGCGACACGATTCGTGCTTTCAGGTCCTGATCGACTTCAACGTTGCCCGCCTCTACCGGTGTCGCCGCCAGTGGGCCCGCGTCGTACATCTGCGCGAGCAGCTCCGCCTCCATCAGGGCGAGCTTCGCCTGCGTCTGCTCGCTGCGACCTCGAAACTCCAACTCAAACTCGCCGGCTTCGCTGAGCCCATGGATCATCCGAACAGCGACCTCTTCTGTCCACGTCAGCCCGGGCGATTTCGTACCAACTCGTTGAGTTCCAATACCTGCCGGGATCGTGGTGGTGGTCGTTGTACTTGTACGCGTCTTTTTCGTGCCCAATTCTGCCTCCGCTGTGCGTTACGCACCGCTACGTGTAGAGCCCCTTTCTGCGGGCTGGACAATTCGTAGAACAGGCAGCCGCGGATCTACAAATTTTGTGCGAGAAAATTCCAACACTCTCGGCACCTTAGAGCACATACACCTACACCCACTTACATTGCCGGTGCGCCACCCACACCCCATCGAAACCGCTATCGCGGATGCCATCGCGCGAGCCGAAAGCGCTGGTGCTGACTTCGGTACCCGCGCTGTTCGTGTCCGCGCCGGCGCTGCGGCCGACACAGGCAGGACCATTGCGGGCGTCGGGGCGTTCAGCACCGTTGCGGTGATCGGCGACGAGAACACGGACGCCGTCGCGGGCACTGTAGTTCGACACTCCCTCACGGCAGCCGGCCTGCGCCACTCGACCTGGCTCTGCCCTGCTCTCGAAGGTCGCAAACGTCCGCGATGCGACGACGCGACCATCGCGCTGGCTGACCGCTTCACCAGCACAGCGCGCCCGGACCACATCGTCGCTGTGGGTTCTGGGACCGTCCTCGACGTCGCACGCATGGCTGCAATGCATGCGGGCATCGGCGTGTCCGTGGTCGCGACAGCACCGAGCATGAACGGGTTTACCTCGCCGATCGCGTCCGTGCTCAGCGGAGGCGTCAAACGTACGCGCAAAGCGATAGCTCCCGTGGCGGTGATCGCCGACCTCGACATACTTACCGCCGCACCACAGCGCATGATCGCATCCGGTTACGGCGACCTGATCTCAAAGCCGGTCAGCACCGCCGACTGGACGCTCAGCCATGAGCTCTTCCAGACGCCCGCCGACCCTGCGGTCATCGCGCTCGTAGACGCCGGCGCCGCGCTCTCCGCCGGTATTCACGAACAGCTGGCGTCGCGAGACCCCGACGCGATCGCCCGCCTTCTCGGTGGCCTGGTCTTCTCCGGCCTTGGCATGCAGATCGCGCCTCCCGGCTCCCAGATGTCCGGCGCCGAGCACCTGGTCAGCCACTACCTTGACATGATCGCGGGGCACCCGGATTTCGAGCACGAAGCCGACCTTCACGGGTGCCAGGTCGCCCTGGGAGTGCTCTCGGCCCTTCGAATCTACGAACGTCTCAGCGCCCTGCACCCAGCGTACGACGCCTCCAGAGCATTCGACAGTTCACTTCAATTTGATTCCCATAAAGACTTGTTATCAAAACACTTCAAAGGGCTCTATCCGGCGGTAGATTCCGCCTGTCGCGGCAACTGGGCAGACAGCGGTGAGCGCGCGCGTCGCAGAGCACTGTACGCAGCGCGACTGGACTCGACCCTCGCCCGGGCGTCGTCGCTGCTGTCCGATTCTGCCACGATTGAAGAGCGGCTGCGCCTTGCCGGCGCACCGACGCGCTTCAGCGAGATCGGCGTCTCTCGCTGCCTGGCTCGGGATACGCTGCGCTACTGTGCGAACGTCCGGGCCCGCTTCACGGTGCTGCATCTGGTCGAGGATCTCGGGCGTACCGACATTCTCGATGAGGTCGCCGACGAGCTCGCGTAGCTTCGTCTACCGCTTCCACGCAACGCGGGCTCGACGCCGGTCCTCTCCTTCGTGGTGCAGCTCGACGATGACGTCCGCCTCCTCAAGAACCAGGGGAATCCGGTCCCCCCACTCGACCAGCACTGTTGCGTCATCGAGGAGGTCCCAGAAGCCGATGCCTTCAAGATCATCGACGCTGTCGATACGATACAGGTCAAGGTGATGAATCGGCGGTTCTGATGGATACGAATTGCACAGCGCCCATGTGGGCGAAGAGACGTAGTCCCTCAGCTCGGGCGCTCGAGCGCTAACGAAAGCGCGGGTGAAGGCCGTCTTGCCGGCTCCGAGGGTGCCAACGAGCGCGATCAGGCAGGACGCGGGCGCGCGTGCCGCGATGTCGGCGGCCAGCCGAGCGGTATCCGCCTCGCTCGCCAGGCTGTGCTCTTCGATCTCGCTCACATCAACACCTGCGAATTCACCTAATCGACGACCGTCGCAAAACGCACCGGAGCGTCTCGAAACACCGCGACGCCGCTCAGCTGCGTACGTCGGACGATGAGCCGGCCCTCGGCGTCGATGACGGCAATCGAGGTGTCCGGCGAAGGTGTGCCTGATTGCCGATCTACGGCGAAGACAACAAGGGGCGCGCTGTACGCGGCGGAGGGACCGCGTAGCAGTCGCCGAGCGCTCTCGTCGGATTCCCGCCGGCGGGGATGCCGTAGCGCATCAAGGTCACCGCGAGACTCGAGTATGAAGTACAGGGCGGCGCGCACAAGAGGCTCTGAGCCCGCGACAGAGCGCAGAGCGAGGTCGGCAGAGTGGCCGGCCGAGCCCAGCTCTTCACGGCGCAGCCAGGCCGCTGCAGCGATGGCAGCGCGCTTGTCTTCACATAAGCGAAGCAGCTGCTCAGCGTCTTCTGTACATGCAACCGCGCGCACCCGCTCGTCGGTCGAAAGCGTCGAGTTCGTCGCGTTCGCCGCACACTCTGCGGGCCCGCCCGGGGCTCTAGCGGCTCGGATAACCGGGTCGTGTTCAACTCCCGGATGCACTGTCTCGGCGTGCGCCTGCCATGCTGAGGGGCGGCACCGCGAGAGCAGTAGCCCGGCCTCCCGCCGGAGCCAGTAGTGCTCTGACCGGCTCAGTCCGGTCGCAACTCTCACTGCGTCTTCATCACAGCGACCGTCCAGCAGCGCCAGCCCTGCAGCGGCGGCGGCGGGTTCGGAGCTCTCAGCCAGAGAGAGGCCCCAGGCGGCGACCTCGTCCGCGTGCTCGCCGTGAACCTCACCGAGCAGAGCAACCGCAGCTGCGGCGACGTCCTCTACCTGGCGCAGCTCTGCGAAGATCTCCGCGCTCAGCCAGCCGGCGCTGCTACCGGCCAGCGCTGCTGCGGCCTCGCGGCGAATCCGGACCTCGCGATGGTTCAGAAGTTGGATCGCGACACGGCGCGCAGCCGCTCCGCCCCGGGCCAACGCGGACACGGCCCGCGCCGCGGCCGGACTGCCCGGCGCGCGCTCCACAACCTCGAGCGCGAACGCGCTGCCCGTTGGGTTTCCGCGCATCATCAGCGTGCGCGCGATCTCTGCGTGTCGGTCCAGGTCGCCCATTGTATATGCGGCGACAAAGGGCCCGATGCAGGGAGTCGAGACGGAGCCGGCCCACTCCAGCCACACGTCAGCCGCTTCATCGACCAGCCACGGTGCGTCGGCGACGATGTCAGCGACGCGGCAGACCGCGGACTCTGCCCGCGACGCCTGAAGCAGCGCTATCAGCTCAGCGTCTTCAAGCGTTCGGGCCCGGCTCCATCGCAGCGCGGCCTCGACGGCTTCCGGGTCGTCGGACGCCAGCCATGCCCGCAGCAGGCCTTCGTGAGCACGTGATCCGTCGGCCGTCGCGGCACCGGCGCGTCGCAACGCGGGCCAGCCGGCGGGCCCGATCGCGCGCAGCACGACGCCTACGCCGGCGCTGTCACGATCAGCCATTGCCAGCAGACCGCCTACGGTTGTCGGGTCTGCGATACTCGCAAGCGAGACCATGGCGGCGTTACGCAGCGTCGGGTCTCCCTCATGGGAATGGGCGATCGCGACAAGCGCCGGAGCGGCGGCGGAGTCAGCGATCTCACCCAACGCCTCGACGGCCGCGAGGGCCAGCTCCTGACGCGGAGAGGTCACCAGCTGCACAAGTGCCGGCGTCGCCTCAGGCGCACGCAGCGCGGCGACTGCATTCACCGCCGCGAGCGCAACCTCCGCGTGGGGGTCCCCGATCTTCTCCAGCATCGCGAAGAGCGACCCCGGATGCCCGAGACGGGCCAGGGCCTCGAGGGCGGCAACGACTACGACGCGGGACGTGTCCTGCAGCGTCGACGTAATCGGAAGCAGCGCGTCTACCCGGCCCAGGTTCGCCAGCGCAGAGACAGCGGCGGACCGTACATCAGGATCGGGATCCGCCAGTACGCGAGCGAGTGCGTCGTGTGCGCCGGGTGTACGCAGGCTGCCCAGGGCGCGTGCAGCCCGCGCGCGCACGTCCGGGCTGCGATCGGCCAGGCGCCTCTGTAACAACACTTCAAGCTCGACCGCGCCGGTTGCTCCGACAGAGTCGCATGCGGCCGCCCGAACCATGGGCGACGGATCCACCAGAGCAGCGCTCAGCATCTCCTGCGCCTCGTCGGCGTCGAGCGTCCCGAGGTCGGACGCCGCTGCGGCCCTGACCTCGGGATCCAGTGAGACGATTCGCGCGCTGATGTCGGCCGCTCTGCCCGGCCAGTCCAGCGCCAACGCAGTGTGTGGCAGGCACATGGACAGGGCCACGAGGAATCCGGTGAGGCGGCGTTGGACCGGCGTCCGAGGTCGTGCCCACCGCGCGGTCCACGTAGAATCAGTCCACGTAGAGTCAGTCGACATAGAAGGGGTAGCTCACGCTCATCGGGACGTCGTTGAACTCCGGGAATCGGATCCTGCGCACGGCGCGTACGAGGCACGAACGGCCACTGCTGGATACGCCGCTGCCGCCCGCTGACACTCGGATGTTGAAGGTACGGCCGTCCGGGCGAATCGAGAAGGTCAGCGTAACGCCGCGGAAGCTCGGGTTCGACCGCATTTCATCGGCAAAGCAGCTCGATATGCGACCGGAGTTGCGGGAGAGTGCGGAGTTGATTTCGCCCTGTGTCAGGAGCCGCGAAGGCGCGCTGCTGTCGAAATCCAGCACATAGTCGCCGTCACCGGGATCGCCCTCGTCACCGGAGCTCCCACGGGATCCTGAGCGCCGCGAGCGCCTCGACCCCGAGGACTCTTCAGGCGCCTGTGGACGAAAGAGGCTCGCGATGAGGTCCCGGTCCGCCGAAATCGACTGGTACTCCGGTTGCGGCACCACGAAGCGGTAGCGGTAGTTCCGAACCACCTGCGCGAACGGAAACTCGACCGGCGTGGGCCGCACGGTCTCGGCGACGTCGCTGAACTTCAGCACGTTGGTGACGTCGAGCACGAGAAGGCCCAGCAGGCCCAGCAACACAGCACCTACGGTGACGCTGATCGTCGCCCGTACGCCGCGCTTCTTCACCTCGCGTACGATCTCCTCGCGGCGTTCCTGCGCGGCGATGATGCGCTTCTGGCGCTTCGGAATGTAGTCGAGAACGAAATCAGTGAACGGCTCGCAATCGATCAGATCGGTCACGCGCTGCGTGTGGCCGTCGATGATCTCCGTGTTCTCGGTAATCTCATCCGACGTGAGCATCTCGCGAATGCGTTCCGCCGAGTAGGGGCCGAAATCCATGGTTCCGCGACGAATGAGCCAGCGCTCATCGGCGTCCGCCGCGACGATGGCTTGCCCGGTCTCGCTGCGGCTCTCCTGAATCGCCAGCTCTGCGTTTCGGATCACCTGCGAGATGCGAGCGCGCCTATAGCTGCGCTCCGGCTTCGCCCCGGACTCTCCGTCAGTCACCGGTGGCGGCACCGCCGAATCGGTCGCGTCGGCGCTCTCGTCGACGATGGCTTCGAAGTCTCCCGTCGTCAGCAGACGCTCTTCCGAATCAGAGCCGACTCCAATGTTCAGGTCGTCTGCGGGGATTCCGCCGTCCGCGTCGTCACTCACCTGCCGTCCCCGGGTGTTCGAAGGGCAACTCGACCTTCCAGCCGTCGCCGCCACGCACCATCATAACCTCAGACTCGTCTCCAACGTAAGTGCGTACGCGCAGGGTGACCGTATCACCCTCGCTACCGGCCCGTTCGACGCTCTCAATATCCGCCTCAGACGGAGTCCATGAGGGATGCAGATAATCGACGGGGCTCATTCCGGTGATCCCCAGGCGCTCTCCCTCTGCCGCGCGGCGCTGAAGCTCGGCGCGTGTGTCCGGACCGAGGAACGCCCACAGCGACTCCCGGTCGCCACGCTCCGGGTCCATGGCCGCGGCAAATCGCGTAAACGCGGCTTCGGGCGAGCTGGCCTCATTGTCGGCCTGCCTGCGACAGCCTGCGTTCAGCTGCAGGCTCGTGAGCGCAACCGCACACAGCGCCAGCGACGTTAAGAATCGCGCTGCAGATACCTTCTTCCGGCGTAGCACTTCGGACTGCGAATTCACCTGCCACTCCCGCGCTGACAAACGCCCTGCCCCACATACATGCCAGAACGCGCATGTCGTTGCGATGCTGCCATCGCTCTGGCACGCTGTCACCTGTGGCAGCGCAGCAGGTGACGGATGACGACGACGAGCCGGCCGACAATCAGAACAATCTCTACAGCGCTGATGCTGTTCCTGCTCGCGGCCTCGGCGGGGTGCGGGAACAGCGCGAAGTTGACGGAGCCGGCCGGCGGCTACAGCGCGTTCGTGTCTGCGCTCTCGTCCCGCGACGCCGGCAAAGTGTGGATCACGCTGTGCGACGATACGCGACAGCTCTTCATCGATGCCCATGCGACTCTGGTCGCGATGGACGATATGGTCGCCCGCCTGCAACCATCCGATCAAATCGAGGCGCGCGAGCTGAGCGGCGTCGCCATCCTCGAGCGCATCTCATCCCCCCAGGAGCTCTTCGAATATGTGTTCTACCAGGAGAACGTGCCGGTAGAATCACGCTACGCGACGGGGCTGCGGATTCGCGAGATCAACGAGAGCGGCTCTCACGCTGAAGTACATACCCGCGGAGGCCAGGTGATCGAGATGGTCCGTGATGAGGACGGCTACTGGCGCGTGCGCTCGCCTCTGCACGAGCTCTTCGCCGAGAACTTCGCGGTGATCGAAGAAAACCGTGCCAACCTCGAGACGGCGATCACCCTGTTCGGCGCGGCTTCAGACGAGGACGCCGAGATTGCCCGCCTCCTGGGAATCGCTCCGACCGGGGACGCGGAGAACGCCCCGCCGGAGAACGCCCCGCCGGAGTAAGCGCGACCGGGCGGGCAGCTGCGACGGCGCGTTGCAGGCAGGCGACGGTCCGATGGAGGGAGACAGGGGCTAGAAGATGCGCGGGATGTCGCCTTCGTTCCGGGTGACCCAGCGGGTCCAGTAGCTCCTCGCGTCCACTCGACTCCAACGCAGGCTCCCGCACCGGTGCCCGGTCGCTGCCATCAGCACGCGCTGCGCGTTGGCGCTGATGTGGCGCCGTCGATCCCCGGCCGCGCGAGCGAGCGTATAGGCATCCTGCACCGAGGTCGTTCCGGTCAGATTGTATCCACTCCTTTCGAAGCCCCGCCGCATGACATCGCGGGGCTGGGCGTCGCGCCCGCGAAGCTCCGCGTCCAACCCGCGCCATGCCTGTACGGCGCTTTCACGATCCTCCGGGGCCAGGTCTGAGGCGCGCCAATCCACAGTGGTAGCCTCGGCGTTCAGGAGGTGGCGCAGCGCCTCGTCTGAGCGGGCGCTCAATTCCGTATCATCGCCGGCCAGCAGCTGAACAAGCGCCGGTACCGGCTCCAATCTGCCGGCGGCGGCGGCGGCGTCGGCAGCTGCGATGCGCAGGTCGAAGGACTTCGCGCCGCCCGAAGGCAGCTCGGGGCCCGACAGAATCTGCGCCAGCGTACGGCCGGCCGTGGCACCACCCAGACGGCCCAGCGCCCGGAGAAGCTCCAGGCGAACGATGCCGTCGGATTCCGGCTCCCAGCGAGCCGCTATCAGTTGTGCGTCGGTTGATCCGCCGAAGGTGACAAGGGCCCGGACGGCTTCGATACGCACCTCCGGACTGGCGTCGGCGATGCGTCCCCGAATGTCATCCATGCTGCCGGCGGGACCGAGCAGCGCAAGTCGTCGGATGGCGTTCACGCGCGCGCCGGGATCCGGATCGCGCAGCTGCTCGACCGCTCTGGCTCGGGCTCCGCGGCGTGCATCAGCGAAGGTGCGAATCCCATTGTGCAGCGCCCCGAAATTCTCGCAGCCTGCCGCGACGTCGCGCTCCGAGCAGTAGATTCGGAGGTGCAGGTGGTCGTCGTGCGGTGCCGCCCCACCGGGCTGCCGCACAATCGCCGCGGCGCGGCGGATGAGCCAGTCCGGCTCCTGCGTCTCCTCCGCGTGCTCCAGCAACGCCATTCGCAGCGGGTTCGAGATGAAGAGGTACTGAATCTGCGCCGCATCGGACAGGAGCAGCGCCTTCACCAGTGTCCAGTTGCGCTCCACGTCGAAGAGAAATGCGCCGTCTTCACTACGCAGGTCGTCGCCGAAGGTGATGAGGTCCGGCAGCGGAGTCGGCTGCCCGGCGGCGTCCGTGGCGAAGAAGGCCAGGTCCGCGTCGCGACCTGAGTTGTGGCTTACCGACCAGCGGATGTCCCCGCCCCCATCGGCGCCGATGTTCCCCAGCCAGGTGATGGCGCCGCCGTGAACCTCTGCGACGTAATCCGCCGCAGCAGTAAGCAGGTCGATCATCTCATCGGTGCCGAAACGTAGATTTCTGGCGTGTTGTCGCGGAAGCACTGCGTAGGTATCCGCCGGCAGCGGCAGCTCCGCGGCGTTCACCAACCAGCCGCCGGTTACACTTCCAATGGAGAGACTGGCGGTGGGGTCTTCGTCACGCAGGAAGGGAAACTCGCGACCCTGCCGCTGTTTCTCGATGCCCGTCAGCTGCTTGAGGCGCTCTGAGACGCCAAGCAGGTCCCAGTTCGGCCGGTCCAGCGCAGCGTCCGCGTGACTTCGGAGGGCCGCGCGAATCTCCTCTACGCTCTCGCCGGGAATCTCTGCCGATGCCGGAGTGACGGCAAGGAGCATGGCTACGACACTGCACACAGCTGCGGCGCTGCGCAGAGCTACGGCGGCCGACGCGCCGGTGATGGTCATGGTTCTGAGCACGTCACCCTGATCGGCAATTGTCCGCTGTTGCGCAAGTCCCGCCGGCGAACCCGACGCGGGTGCGGATGCACAGGACCGTGGCGGCTGCCGCCCGTATCAACGATACTTACCGCATGAGCAGACGCTACGAATATGATGAAGCTACGCTGACCAGCCTTGAGCACGAAATCCGTCTCGAGTTCGACCGCCGCATCTACTGCAACCGCGACCTGAACCTGGACGCGGTGCAGTGGGTTGGTTTCGACATGGACTACACCCTCGCGATCTACCAGCAGGAAGAGTTCGACGCACTCACCTGGCGTCTGGCGAGCCGCAGTCTGGTCGACAACTACGGGTATCCTGCGGAGCTGCCGAGCATGGAGTACGACCCGGAGTTCGCGATTCGCGGCCTCGTGGTTGACCATGAGACGGGAAACATCCTGAAGATGAACGTGTTCCGACACGTGGGCAAGGCGTACCACGGCGGGCAGCCGCTCACAGCCGACGAGATCGCAGCGTACGCGAAGCGCCCTCCACAGATCTCAAGCGAGCGATTTCGCCTGCTGGACACCCTGTTTGAGATGCCTGAGGCGTTGCTCTTCGGGCGGCTTGTCGAGCTGCTCGAAGGTCGCGGCCTCGATGTGGACTACAGGCGCGTAGCGGGAGACGTTCGCGCCGCGATCGATGGAATCCACGCTGATGAGTCCCTGAAGTCCCAGGTCATGAACGACCTCTCCCGCTACGTGTTTCGCGACCCGGAGCTCCCACACACGCTGCATCGTCTGCGCTCAGAGAAGAAGAAGCTCTTCCTGATGACGAATTCCCATTATCCATACACAAACGCCGTAATGGACTACCTCCTGGGCGGCTCTGAGGGTGCGTATCCCGACTGGAAGCGGTACTTCGATGTGATCGTCACCGCAGCGTCCAAGCCGGCGTTCTTTCGCAGCGAGACGCCCTTCTACATTCTCGACGCAGACGGAAAGGTGATCGGGGAGGAACACGAGGGCTTTCAGCGTTCCGTCGCGTACCAGCACGGAAATCTGGCACAATTCGAGCGGTTCATAGGGCTCAGCGGCCAGGAAATCCTCTACGTCGGGGACCACATTTTCGGGGACATTCTTCGGTCGAAGATCGATTCCAACTGGCGAACCTGCATGATCATCCCAGAGATGGAACGCGAGCTTGTCGGCGTCGAGAGCTCCCGCGACCTTATCGTGGCCTGGACAGCAGCGCAGAGCCGGCTGGAGCGCATTCAGGCCGAGATTGAGTCCCGTCAGGATTCGGCCTCACGGCTGAGCGCGACGTTGAGTCACGACGTCCCCAGCGAGGACCGAAGCCGACGCACCAGTCGCCTGATTCGTCCACTGACACGGCGGATTGATGTGCTGCGGCGGCAGGCCCGAGAGGTCCTCGAACGCACCTTCGAGTATGAACGGAGCTTTGACCATGAGTTCTCCTCGCGTTGGGGTTCCCTGTTCAAAGAAGGCAACGAGCTGTCGTTGTTCGGCTCTCAGGTCTCGCAGTTCGCCTGCGTGTACACATCGCGGGTATCGAACTTCAGCGCATACTCAACGCAGCACTTCTTTCGCTCTCCACCGCAGCGTATGCCCCACGAACAGGGCTACCTCTAGAAGCTGCGTCGGCAGAAAGCCGCGACACCATCGGGGGTGGCGGGATCAACAACACACGGCTACTCTTTGAGCGCACGCGATGGTTGCATCCTTCGTACCAGCCCGCGCTATTGTGCCACTGGAGAGGTGTCGTTGTGAAAACCACGGGTCGAGACCAGGTCATTACGCCGATTCTGCTCATCACAATCGCGATGGCATTCACTACCGCGGGATGCCGCGACGACAACGGCGGCGCGGGGAGCGGCGGTGACACTTCTGATGTTGCCGACGCCGGCGATGCAGGCGACACTGTCGCCGACGTAGGCAGCGATGCGGACGATGCCGTCGATAGCAGTGATGCCCCGGACTCCGCGGATGTTTCAGACAGCTCCGACACGGTCGACGCTGCGGACGGTGCAGACGCCATGGACAGCGCGGACAGCGCAGACGTCGCCGACAGCACGGATGCGACCGACGTCGCCGACAGCAGCGACGCCGCAGATTCCGAAGACACCGCCGACTCCGGCGATGCCGTCGACGAAGAGACCGGCAGCGTCTGCGACGCTTTTGTGTGCCACGGCGACTCGCACTGCGAAGTCCGTGACGGGGATCCGGTCTGCGTGTGTGACGACGGCGACCCCCTGCCTCTTGGCGAGGTCTGCAACCCGTGCATCGACGGCCCGAACCAGATCGACTGCGAATGCATCCCCGGCTTCACATGGAACGGCACCGAATGCGACGCCGGCGGTGGGGTCGCGATCTCTAACGGCGACGAAGAGATCGACCGCCAAAACGCAGGACTCTTCGTTCTGCCGCCTCGCAATCTCCTGATCAACGGCGGCGCGCAGTTTGGAGACTTCAGCGGCTGGGACCGTACCGAAGACGCCGGACTCGGATTCACCATTGGACCCGGCCTCTTCGACGGAAACGGTTTTACCTGCGATGGCGCCGACGGACTCTGGAACACCATGGTGCAGGAAGTGGACCTGATCGAGCGGGGACTGAACGCGGACTGGCTGGCGACGTCCCCGGATTTTCGACTCCGGCTTTTCGCGATCGGCAACGGAGTCGATTTCGACGCGAAACAGGACCCGCTCTACCTGAGTGTCGAGCTGCTCAATGCCGATCGTGAGGTCATCCACGTCGAAGAAGGCGGGAGCGTAGATACACCGATCAACAGCGGCAGGCGCTGGCTGGGCATCGGCGGCGGCGGCTCAGGCTACGGCGATGACGCCCGCTATGTCCGATACACCGTGTCCTGCAGCTCGGTGGAATTCACCGACACATACGACGGTGCCACCCTCGACGGCGCGCACGTCTCATTCGGCGCCATCGAGATGCGCATTGCGAATGAAGACGGCGTCTTTGGAGACTGGCGCGGACTCGCCGGGTCGCTGCCCTGGACACTCAGCGATGGGCTTGGCGAAAAGACCGTTTGTGTGCAGTTTCGCGACGCAGAAACCCTCGAAGAACTCAGCACTGTTTGCGACACCATCCAGCGAATCGCAGGACCCAAAAAGTGAAAATCGACACCCTCGCTATCCACGCCGGCCAGGCGCCTGATCCCACAACCGGCGCCATCATGGTGCCGATCTTCCAGACCTCGACCTACGTGCAGAGCAGCCCCGGAGTGCATCGGGGCTTTGAGTATTCACGCACGCACAACCCGACGCGAAACGCCATGGAGGCATGCATCGCGGCCCTTGAAGGCGGCAGCCACGGCATCGCTTTCGGCTCGGGGTGCGCCGCGACTTCGACGGTAATCCAGACCCTCTCGTCGGGAGATCACGTCATCGCGTGCGACGACCTCTACGGCGGCACCTACCGCCTGTTCACAAAGGTGATGGAGCGCTTCGGCATTGAGTTCACCTTCGCCGACCTCAGCGATCCCGC
The DNA here is from genome assembly GCA_030427825.1 of bacterium. Lineage (GTDB taxonomy): Bacteria > Myxococcota_A > Bradymonadia > REDH01 > REDH01 > JAUICO01. The sequence continues at coordinate 56,195 of JAUICO010000012.1, forward strand.
CGCGATCGAGCCGCTCTTCAAGCCGAACACGAAGCTGGTGTGGCTTGAGACGCCGACGAACCCGCTGCTCAAGCTCGTAGATATCGCGGGCATCTGCGAACGAGCCCACGCCGCCGGAGCGCTCGTTGCGGTCGACAACACCTTCATGACACCGGTCTTTCAACGACCACTGGCACTCGGTGCTGACCTCGTTGTCCACTCGACAACAAAATACATCAACGGACACAGCGACGTTGTCGGCGGCATTGTCGTGACCGACAATGAAGAAGTCGCCGCGTCCCTACGCTTCTTACAGAACTCACTCGGCGCCATCCCGGGGCCGATGGACTGCTTCCTGGTCATGCGCGGTGTGAAGACCCTCGGGGTTCGGATGCGCCAGCATGCCATCGGCGCCCAACGTGTCGCCGAGTATCTCGAAGCCCACAACGCAATCGAACGCGTGATCTGGCCCGGTCTGCCATCGCATCCACAGCACGAGCTCGCCGCGCGTCAGATGTCATCGGGCGGCGGCATGGTGAGTGCCGTCCTGCGCGGCGGACTCCCTGCGGCGCGAAAGATGCTTGAGAGAACGCAGCTCTTCGCCCTCGCCGAATCCCTCGGCGGCGTTGAGTCCCTGATCGAGCACCCGGCCATCATGACCCACGCGTCCATACCTCCCGAGATCCGGGCAGCGCTTGGCATCACCGACGGGCTGGTTCGCCTCTCAGTGGGCATCGAAGATGTCGAAGACCTGATCGCCGATCTGGAGAACGCCCTCGCGCCCTGAGCCGGCCTGAAGCGACCGGCGTTCGTTCCCGCCGCCACTCAGCTCGGAACCAGACCTTCGCTCTCGACCGGCTCTTCTTCGGTCTCAAAGTTACCGAATATGATCTGCAGCGCGAGCAGGACCACCCCGATCGAGATCCAGCTGTCCGCCACGTTGAAGGTCGGCCAGCGCTTGACCTCACCCTTCCAGGTGATGGCCCACTCGATGAAGTCGACAACATACCCGTAGCGCACGCGATCGATAAAGTTGCCCATCGCGCCGCCGACGATCAGTGCCAGCGCCACGATCAGCCAACGCTGATGGTCTTCAACGTTGCGGAAGATCATCATCACGATGATGATCGCCAGAATCGACACGACCACAAAGAAAGGGCGGCGCACATTTTCGCCGGCATTCGCCAGCAGCCCGAAGGCGGCACCGGGGTTGCGGGCGTAGCTGTGGCTCCAGAATCCTTTCATGATCGTGGTCGAGCGGTGCTTGATCTCAAGCTCCTGCCCGGCCTGCAGCACGGTGCTTCGGGCCAGGCGCAGAGGCGGCGAACCCTCGCGAGCCTCGCGGTAGACGGCGTCGGCGCTCGCCGATTCGTTGTCGTCATCCAGGTCGACATTCAGTTCGTCGACCACCCACTCTTCGACGGTCATCCCGTCCTGAGAGTCCGAGACCGTGCGCTCGATTGAGTGCTCCCAGGCCTGGGTTCTGGACGCGAGGTTTCGCTCTGCAAGTGTCTTCGTCCAGATGTCTGTGATGACACACACAACAACGATGACACCGAAAATCCCGTACTTGTTCATGAAGCGTCCAATGCAATAACGACGTCCGCACAACGTCCGCACAGTTGCGGTAATTCCACGCGACTGCCGACGTCATCGCGATAGTTCCAGCAGCGCGGACATCGAGGCGACGCCGACGCCGCGACAGCCACATCCACGCCGGACTCATGGTCTGCGCTTCCTTCAACAACATCTACACGCGACACAATGAAGAGCTCAGCGAGGCGCTCCTCTTTGCCCACCAGTGCTGCGCTCGCTTTTGCGCTGCATGTAAGGGTAACGAGAGCTTCCTGCGAGGACCCGATCTGGCCGGGCTCGCGCTCACCCTTCTTCCGCGGGCGTCGCGCTTCGATTTCGCCCTGCACCCGCGAACGGAGCGCAAGCGCGGCCTCAAACTCCGCGTCGGTGTGAGCCCACTCGTCAGGCGTAGGCTCGAACTCCGTCAGCGCGACGAACTCTGCGTCACCGTCGCGGCGCGGCATCAGCTCCCACGCCTCTTCCGATGTGAATGTCAGTACCGGCCACGTGATGACGAGCAGTCGGCGCAGTATCTCGTACATCACCGCCTGCGAGCCTACACGCGATGCGTCGCTTTCTGCATCGCAATAGAGGCGGTCCTTGAGCACATCGAGATACACCGCGCTCATCTCAAGATTGCAGAAATCCTGGGTCGCGTGAAAGACCGTGTGAAACTCGTACTGCTCCCAGGCTTCGGTTGTCTTCGCGGCGTACGCGCTGAGCTTCGAGAGAGCCCATCGGTCGATGGGTGACAACGCCGCCGGGTCCACAGCGCCGACGTTCGGATCAAACCCGTCCAGGTTTCCGAGCAGGAATCGAATCGTGTTGCGAATCTTCCGGTACGCGTCGCCTACCTGTTTGAGCAGGCCGGCGGTAAGCACCGTGTCATTGCGGTAATCGACTGAGGCCACCCACGCGCGCAGAATCTCGGCACCGTGCTGGTCGATCATTCGTTGAAGCGGCTCAAAAGTCGGGCTCGACTTCGAGTATTTGTGCCCTTTCTCGTCGACCACAAAACCATGAGTCAGAACCGAGCGGTACGGCGCGCCGCCGTTGTTCGCCACAGACGCGATCAGCGAGGTGTGGAACCATCCGCGGTGCTGGTCTGAGCCTTCAAGGTACAGGTCTGCAACGCCGTCCAGTCCTTCCCGGTCCCGCAGGACGGCCGCCCAGCTGACACCGGAGTCAAACCAAACGTCGAGAATGTCCTCGACCTTCGCAAACCTGTCTGGACCGGCGTTGCATGAGGGACAGACGACGCCATCTGGCACCAGCTCCGCGACCTCACGTTCAAACCAAACATCAGAGCCGTGCTCTTCGCACAGGTCGGCCACGTGGTACGCGACCTTCTCCGAAACGACCTGGCCGCCGCAGGCGTCGCAAACGAAGGCGGTGATCGGCACGCCCCACGAGCGCTGGCGTGAGATACACCAGTCCGGTCGGGTCTGCATCATGCCGCCAATGCGGTTCTTACCCCAGTGGGGCACCCAGTTGGTTGACTCGATCGCGTCCAGGCAACGCCGGCGCAGCCCTTCATGCTCGACGCTGATAAACCACTGCTCGGTGGCACGAAAAATGAGCGGCTTGTTTGTTCGCCAGCAATGCGGATATCGGTCGATGT
>JAUICO010000013.1 GCA_030427825.1 bacterium
GTCTCAAAGGCGGACGGCGTCGACCACTCGGACCACATCAGCCCCGAGTCACGGTAGCGTACACGCCAGCAGTATGCGTGCTCAGGATCAAGCGCTGTGACTTCTTCGTCGCTCAGGTCGTCACCGGCCTGTGTGTCGACTCCGAAATACATGTTTGTGCGTTGCCTCCACCGTTCCAGCACGGGGCTCGAAAAGTCCACACAGGACTCGGCAAGCTGCCAATGAGTGGCCTGATGCTCGTGTCCATCCGAATCGCCGAAGCTGCCGGCAGCCAGCTCGAAGCAATCCGGCGACACGGAGTGCCCCCGGGGAAAGAAGGCCCTCGGTGTGTCGGGGCGAGCATTGTAGCGGGGCACGGTGATGGTGTCGGTCTCGAGATTATTGAGTGGAGTAGCGAGGTCACCGCGGCTCACGCGCCGCAGACGAATCTCGGGGTTGTCACCGGCGTCGGTCTCGACGATCACGAACCCGTAGGAGTCGTCGGAGACGGTGAACTCGTCGTAGTCGCGCTGCTCCTGCTCGCCCCAGTAGTCGATGGCACCGCCGGCAGACGCGACGTTTACCCAGAGGTGTCGATGGTCCTGTGACTGACCCCGAGAGTATCCATGTGTGTGCCCGAAGAAGTTCACGCTCGGCTTGCCGCAGCTTGAGCTGAACGCGTCCACACGCTCAACCACCTGGCGGCTGAAATCGGACTCTCCGGGAACCCACAACTCAGAGAGGTACGGGTGGTGGAGCTGTACAAAGACAAAGTCGATTACGTCGTCGTCGCAGGCCAGCGTGAGCACGTCATCCAACCAATCCAGTTGCTGCGGCAGAGGCAGCTGGGAGTCCAAACCGATGATTCGAACGTTGCTCGCGTCCATCCACCACCAGTGCTCCAGAAAACCCGGGGTGCCGTTCTCCGGGAGAACGAAGTATCGCGTGAAGGACGCGGTGTTGGCCTCATGATTCCCGTACACAGGGTACATGGGAACCTTGGCGGACAACGCAGCTGCGGGTGCGAAGAAGGTCTCACGCCACTCGCTAATGTTGTTTCCGTTGTCGACCAGGTCGCCGGGGATCAGGGTCAGCGACAACGCAGAGGCGAGGTCCTCGCCAAACTGCTCGCGCACGTAGGGAATCACACCTTCGTCGATGATCTCGCCAAATATCTGCGGGTTCGAGCGATCGACCTGCATGTCGCTCATCGCCAGAATGCGCAGGCTCGCTTCGGTGCCGGCGTCAGCGGGCACGACGAAGTGCTGAATCTCTCCGGCCAACGAGCCTGTGTGCACTCGATAGTAGCAGGTCTCGCCGGCTTCCAGGTCGTCCAGAGTAACCAGGTGAAGAAAGCCTCCGTCGGCGCTGTCAAATGTGCCCGTTGTTTGGTTTCCGAGTTCATCGGTGGGACCCCAATCGACGCGGGATTCTTCGCCTTCGTCGGTCTCCCACGCGATCACGACACTCTCGGGCGTCGCAAGCTGCAGGTAGGGGCGCACCAGAAAGCTCTGGGCATACGCGGAGCCGACACCGACAAACATGGTGCTGCACGCCACCGGCAGCGCAGCGCACAGCGCAGTGGCGAGTCGGTTCAAGTTGGTCATGCTGCCTCCAGATGTAGTCGGGACGTCGAGGCCTTCAGCCCGCGGCGTCCTACGCGCAGTTATTGTTGCGACAGGATCGCTATCCAGCCGCTCGCCGCCGGGACCTCGACTCGCAGTGTGTCATCGCGGTGAACGATGCTGCTTGTACGCACCATCGATGTAGGTTCCGTGCCGCCTTCGAGGATGCTCGCCTGATACTCGCCGTCACCGAGAAACCGGAGCGGAACCTCAATATCGATGGCGTCGCCGTTGCCGGTCAGCGCCGCGAGGTACCACGTGCTCGACCGGCGTCGCGCGAGAAGGACGTGAGATGACGGATCTCCCGACAGCAGCAGTGTTTCGTCCCAGGCCGCCGGCACGGCGCTCATGAATTCCCGTACAAAGGGATACGCGGCGAAAACCGCGCGGTATCCCTGTTGCTCTTCGCCGTCGGCGCGACCGCCGAAGTGCGTGATTCCTGACTCAAACACGACAGCCTGGGCCAGCGACGCGATGTATGGAATGCCACCGACGGATAGCGCCTCCTGAAACACCACCGGCGTGTAGTCCATCGAGCCGACCACATTTCTGCCGAAGGCATAGAGTACGTGTGTGTCTGCGTCCGGCGGGTTCATATCGAAGCGATAGAACTCGCCGCCGCGCACAGCTTCGTAGGTCATCAGGTTGGGCCAGGAGCGCTGCCAACCGCGGGGCAGTGTGCATCCGTGCACATTGACCATCAGCTCAAAGTCAGCGGCGTCCGAGATCAGGCCGAGATACTGCTGAATGCGGTCCTGCTTGTCGCTTTCGAAAAAGTCGACCTTGATTCCGGCGACACCCCACTGCTGAAGTCGCGCCATTTCGGCTCGACGAGTCGCCTGGTCCAGCATCCGATCACGCGGCGCTTCGGTCGAGAAGTTGTGCGCGCCACCGGAGTTGTACCAGAGGTGCACAGACACACCGAGGTCGGCAGCGTCGGAGACCAGGGTGGGGATTGCCGTCTCGTAGTCCGGCCAGAGGTTCCAGTTGGCGTCCACCAGTAGGTGCTCCCAACCGAATTCTACCGCCGATGCCAGGTACTCACGCTGCAGGATATCGCTGACAACGTCCTGCGTCAGCCAGGACCAGGCGGCGCGTCCGGGACGTACCCAGGTCGTGTCTGAGGGCTCGGCCGGGCGGCTGAGGTCGTCCACGAGTGTGGACTCGACGATGGTCTCAAGGTCACCGGCTATCATCACGCGCCAGGGTGTGGTCAGCGGCAGGGTCGATGTGGGGAGAGCGGCGCCGACGCCCTGACCTTCGCTCTCGTCGGGAAAACGAAGAGTGTACATGGCCTCGTCCGGGCGCGGTGAGAAGCGCGTTCCCGCGTATTGCCCGTCCAGGTCCGCCTCGGTGATAAGCACCCACGCGTTCGAATCCGGCACTTCGAACAGGGCCGGCATGGCCCAACCGCTGGACTGTGGCACGGGCGCGCCGGCTTCGACCTGCCGCCAGAGCTGTTCGTAAACGCCCATGAAGAGGACACCGGACAGGTCATAGGGTGCCATGTACGCGCGGGCACCCTCTTCCATCTGGAAGCCGGTCAGCTCTTCTTCGATGTCTACGCTTCCCTCACCAAACACTCGATATCGGAAGGCGGCGCCATCGTCGTGCACACGGACTATCAATGCCATCTCGTCGCCGCCGCTGTTAGCCATCCGAAGGGTGAGCTCGTTGCCGGCGACGTCTCGTTGCGCGCGCTTGCCGACCAGCATCGTATAGCTCTCGTCGACCGACCTTCTGCTCGCCGAGACGTAGCTGAGTTCGAGGTCGAAGTCGGCCTGTTCCATGCGCAGCCCCAGAGGGCTCTGACCGACCAGCGGCACGTCGTCGCGAGTCATCGAGTAGACGAGGCGGCCGGCGGCGGCGTCACCGTCGCTGAGCAGCTCCACGCGCACCTCAAGACGTCCGTCGGGCGAAAGAAGCGACCACTGTGTCGGTGCCACCGCCACCGATCCCTCGTCGCAGGCGCCTACAAGGAGCAGCGTCGTGACGAAAAGCCACCGGCAGAGGTGCAGGGCGCTCCGTTGTATTCCATCCCGCATCATTCAGCAGCCCCGGGCAGTTGAGCTCGTGTCAGAGCTTACGCTTACATGGCATTTGGCCGACAATGTCGACACTGTCGCCGGACATGGCGCCGGTTTCGTCGTGCGGCCTCGAGGTCGTGTCGACCTCTCAAATGCGCGGCCCGGCCGACGAATCGGTGCCGGAGTGCGAGCGTATCCTCGCGGCACGCGCGCCTTTTTTTTCTGAACGGGAAATGCAACCCTGCGAAGCGACGGTCATGCTCGGCAGCGGTGCATGGCGGTGGACGCCGGTTCGTAGAGCACTACGCGCGGCATTTCGGGGGCGACGATGTCAAAGTCGATGAACACATGTCTGTATCTGTCCTGCGCCATTGCGTTCGCGGTGCTTTCCGCGTGCGGCGGCAACTCCGACAGCACAGGGGGCGGCGATACGGGCATCGATAGCAGCGAAGATATCGCCTCGGACGCTGATCTTCCGCCGGATGAAACCCGCTTGGACGATCAGCTCCCCTGCGAGGTCGGAACTGCTCTGAGCTGCGACTGTGAAGAAGGCGACGACTTCGACGAAGCGTATCAGGTGTGCAGCGACGACGGCCTAAGCTGGGGGGACTGCGACTGTAACCGCCCCGAGAATGCCGAGCCCGTACTTCTGCCCGATGTCACCGACATCGACATGCGAGGCAGCACCACTCTTGAGATTGGCGACACCTCGGTGCGTGTTCCTGCGGACGGAAACGACAACTTCGCCGCCCTCACCTCGGGCGAGCAGCTCGTCGTTCGCTCCGATGACGGCGGCATCATCGGATACGTTATCAGCGTCACTGAGAGTGAAGGGTTCATCGAGGTTCAGCTCGACACGGAGTCCGTCGTTCTCACTGAGTTCTTCTCCGTGTTTGAGATGTCCGCAAGCGGGCAGATCGATGTCGATGAAGGGCCGCCGGAGCAGCCGCCGGGGTCGCAGATCATCGCATTGCCGGCGACCACTGCGCTGACCGTGTTCGGCGGTTTCAACATCTCGGAAATCAGCATGAGCTTTGACCCTGAGTTCGACGTCGACGTGAGCATCAACACCTGCTGGACCGGCTGTAGCGAGGTCTGCATGAGCTGGACGAAGCGCTGGTACACCCCCTGGGAGTGGTTCGAAGAGTGTGACGAATGGGAGACCGTCTGCCCCATCCCGTACCCCTGTTTGCGGGAGTTTGAGATGACGACCAAAGGGAGCATCGCTGCCGGCGCCACCCTCGGCGCCTTCATCAGCGTGGGCGCAACAGCCGGCGTAGACGAGAACATCCTTCCGACGATTTCATTTCCTCTGGATCCGATCGCCGGACTCGGTGCGTCCATCGATATCGAGTTCCCACTCTACGCGGAGATCGGCGGCGCGTTGACCCTGAGCGGAAGCTACCGCCTCGACCTCGCCGGGAGCTACGACGCCGGAATCCGCTACACCCCCGGCAATGACTGGACGACGAGCAGCGACAGCAGCTTCACGATGACGCCGGGAGAGTTCAACTGGGACCTCAGCGCGCAGTCCTGGATCGAAGTCGGGTTTCGCCCGACGCTGAGCCTGAAGATCGCACGTTCTGTGGGTCCCTACATGGACGTGGGCCCCTACATTCGCGGCCAGACGACGACGAGCCTGCTCAACGAAGGTGCGACGGTGGTCGATGTACTCGCCGGGGCCCGTCTGCGCGCCGGCGGCAAAGTCGACATCTTCGACGTCATCGAGCTGGTAGATATCAACTTCACCCTCTGGGAATGGTTCGCCAGGTTGTGGACCAGCGAGCCCGAGTGCGACGAAGTCGGTGACTTCAGCTGTGCCAGTGCAACCGAGTACCAGGTGTGTGAGAACGACTTCGCGACACACGGCGACTGGGTGAACCACTGGAGCAACACACCCATTCGCTGCGCGTCGAACCCGAACGTCATCGCTTCGTGTAACGAGGAAGTCGGCGTGACTACAGACAGTCCGGCGTGCTCGGCGTGTGGAGACAACGTCGTTGACCCGAATGAAGTCTGCGACGGGACCTTCCCGCTGACCTGCCTTGTGGGCAACGCCGGCAGCCCGGAGGATTGCTACTTCGGCTTCGTTGAATGTGCGGCGGATTGTCAGAGCGTCGCGGACTGTGTGGTTCGCGGAAACCCCAGCTGCGGCGACGGTCTCGTTGAAGGCTGCGAGGAGTGCGAGCCGGGCGACTCGGAAAGCTGTTGGAACGGAAACTACGCCGGCACCCTCGCCTGCACATCTGAGTGCACCTTCCCCACTACCTGCGATATCGGCAGCCAGGGCTGCGGCAACGGAATTCGCGAAGGCACCGAGATTTGTGATGGCGACGATGAACGCGGCTTCTGTGGGCTGGGCCTCTATGACGGAACCATGGCGTGCGATGCCGACTGCACCGGCTGGACTTTCGCCAACGGCAACACCTGCGACATCGGCAATCAGGCCTGTGGCAACGGCACGGTCGAGGGGCGCGAGACCTGCGACGACGGCGACACAGACAACTGCACAACGACGTGCAATTCGGAGTGCACAGGCCCGGCAGACCCGCCGGTATGCGGGAACTTCATCGTCGAGTGCGACGAAGAGTGTGACGACGGACCCAATGGGCAGTTCAACTGCAACAACGCAGAGTGCACCCTCTCAGAGTGCGGCGACGGCATTCTGAATACGCGAACCGGCGAGGAGTGCGACGACGGCGATGCAAATTCGGATACAGAACCAAACGCATGCCGCAGCGATTGTTCGCTGCCGAGCTGTGGAGACGGCGTCGTCGATGGCAACGAGCTGTGCGACGGCGGCAGCGACGCGTCGGGCAACTCCTGTGAAGAGGGCTGCCAGGGCTTTGAGGTGTGTGGTGACGGACGGGTGGATCCCGGTGAGGTGTGCGATGACGGTAACACCAGCGATTGTACCGGCGACTGCTCCGCAGATTGTAGCGAGTTCACCGGCCCGAGCTGCGGTAACGGCGTCATCGACTGTGGCGAAGTCTGCGAAAACAGTGACGAATCGGATCTCACCACCGACACGGGGTGCAGTGCGGCGACGCCGAACTGTCAGCCGGAGTGTGGTGCCTGCTCCGCGTTTGTGTGTGGCGATGGAGTCGTGGATCCCGGAGAAGCCTGTGACGGCTATTACGTGTGCAATGGTCCCGGAATCACCGAGACCTGCACAGGGCCGAACGACCTCACCAACTGTGACGCCGGTGTTACGGAGTGTGTCATCGCGACCGGCCTTTGCACCGACGAGTCAGGCTTCTGTACCCTGGCAAACGAAGACACCGCCTGTCCCGCCGGAGAGAGCTGTATGGCGACGCCTCTGGCGGGAGTCTGTAACAGCACCTGCACCGGATTTGGCGTGTGCGGTGACGGCATCGTCGACACCGATCTCTCTGAAGAGTGCGACGACGGGAATGGAAACTCGGATGTTGCGGCCGATGCATGTCGAAGCAACTGTCGCAACCCGACCTGCGGTGATGGCGTCGTCGATGGCGGCGAGGAATGCGACGACGGTGGCGTATGCTCTTTCGGCACGCCGGCCGCCTGCACCACCTTCGACCTCAGCGCCTGCGACAACGAGTTCATGTTCTGCAACACCCGGAGCGGCGACGGGTGCAGCAGTTTCTGCGTCAACGAGTAGCCCCGCTGTTGTTGGGATGGGGGTGACTTCGATGACGCACCGGCGCCCTACTCCCTGCGGCGATACCCGATGATGAGGCCCGCGCTTCCTGCAGCGGCCGCGAGGAGCGTGATGGGCGGCATCGAGCCATGCCAATCCGACGTTGCCGGCCAACGCTCAGCGCCCCAGAAGCAGACGTGAAGAAATGACAGGGCGACGACACCGCGGCGCACAATCCCTACGTGACGGTGCGTGGGCTTCCACTTCTGCCAGAACAACGCTGAGGCGCCGAGCGCGCCTACGGCGAGTGCCAGCACCGCCGTAGGCCGCAGCGAACCATCACCGACGTGTAGCGACGGGATTCGATCCATCGCGAGCAGGACGAGTGACATGCCGATGTGCACGGGAACCAGGCGCGTCCCCACAACTCCCATCGCCCGTGCCGCTTCGACGCGCCCAAGCCGCGAAAGAATGAGACTCAGCGCGAAGAGCAGTACGGCGGCAAAGCTCGTTGCCTTGTTTGCGATAAAGAGGGGAATCTCCGACGCCGACACCGGACCGAAATAAACATATCGGACAATGGCGTACGCAAACGCACACACCCAAACCACACAGGACCAAACAAGCAGGCGACCATGAATCCCCTGCGAGCCACCCTGAGGCGGACTGTTGCGGCTGTCCGCGTTGCTGCTCACCGAACCGGCAGATTGAGACACACGAGGCTCAGTTCAGTATGTCGATGTACGTACCGGGTCGCGGGACCGCATGATGCAGACCCAGGCGCTCACAATGGGCCATTGCCGCGATCACGCTCGCCTCATCCCAGGCGTCTCCGACAAGCTGCAGCCCCACCGGGAGCCCGTCGACGGTTCCGACCGGCACGGTACCGGCCGGGAGTCCGGTCAGGTTGCCCAGAAAATTGAAACGGGTCATTGCCGCGGTCGCCACCGGGTTCAGGACCGGCATTCGGTCCTCAGAGAGGGCGTATGGCGGCGCGACGGTGCCCGTCGTGGGCAAAACAAGCAGATCGATGTCACCGAAGAGCTCGGCCACCTTATCGCGGAGGTGCGCGCGGGCTCTCGCCGCCTGCAGGTACTCCTGGGCGGGAATCAGACCCATCAGTCTGAGGATGATCGCCAGCTCGGCGCCGAACTCCGCTTCATGCTTTGCGAAGTCATCGCGAAGATTGGCCGCGGACTCGCTCGCGATGCTTACGACGCCGATGCCATTGATCAACGAGCCGAACGGCAGGCTGACATCGACAAGCTCTGCGCCTTCATCTGCAAGCGCCTTGACCGCCCGCAGTGTGACGCCGGCGACGGCGCTATCGGCGTCCTCGAATTCACTATGGCAGATGCCAATGCGAGCGCCTCGCACTCCGCGGCCGAGTGCCTTCACCCACGGCGCAGACTTGTGCCTGTCGGGCGCCCATCGCGTGATCGGGTCGTCGGGGTCGACGCCTGCGGTGGCCGCGAGCTGCTCCACACAGTCGGCGACACTCTGTCCGATCGGTCCGATGTGCGCCACGGTGCTCGCCCCCCATGCGTCACCGGTTCTTCCGATTCGCAGGTAGGTCGGCTTCAGTCCAAACACCCCGTTGAGCGATGCCGGGATTCGAATCGAGCCACCGCCGTCGGTGCCTACGGCTGAAGCGCATAGACCCAGCGCTGTCGCGACTCCCGAGCCTGTGGATGAACCGCCTGGCGCGTGTCCGTCGCTGTGCACATTGCGTGGTCCCGAGAAGTGCTCGAGAACGCCGCAGGGGTTCAGGCCTGATTCCGTTGCGTGTGTCTTTCCGATCACGACCGCGCCGGCGGCCTCGAGCTGACGGACGACCCAGGCGTCCTCGTTCATACGCTCAGTGCGGAACGAGGCGCCTCCGTGGGTCGCAAGCCCGCGCATGTGAAACTCATCTTTGACGGGGACGACCAGACCATCGAGCGCGCCGAGGGTCTCGCCGGCTCTCCACCGCGCTTCCGAAGCCTTTGCAGCTTTCATCGCGCGGGCCTCATCAACAGCGATGAAAGGGCTGCGGAGACCGAGCTTGTTGTGGGCTGCGAACACGTTCTTGACGACGTCCACCGGCGATACGCCGTCGGCGTACGCGGCGCGTAGGGTGGCGCCCGTGCTGCGCCCCGCTTCAGACACCGGAGCTTCCAGGCGTTCGTCCTTCCAGTTGTGTGTAGCCCGGCCGATGCGCGGGATCGGCGCCGGGTCCAACCGAGCGAGCTTTTCTGCAGGAAGCTTCCGCAGCTGCGGGATATGAAAGTCTGCGGAGAGGACCGTCCAGGCCGCTCGCAGAGCCGCCCTGTTCGAGAGCGCGGCGCGTATCGCGCGTACCTTTCTGCCCGTGAGGCGTAGCTGTGGCATGAAGAACTCCTATTTCATCGCGTGGACCACCTGCACGATTCCGGGCGGTCTCTACGGCGTGACGAGTCGTATAGCCCATCCTCGCTCCATCTGCCGGCGCCGTGGGATGGCCGGTGACGGCGGGGTCGACCGAAGCGGATCCAGTGGCTACCTTGTGGCGACTCCCCATCTACGGAGCACCCGTGGGCGTATTCGACGATTGGAAAGCGAAGACTCGTGACGCGGTGGATATAGCGAAGCACGCGCGCAACCCGGCAGAGGTCGTGAAGGCGTTGATCCCTGCGATGGCGAAGATCCGTATTCTCAATGAAGGCGATGGGCTGCGGCAGTCGGCGCCCGCATTGATCGCTTCGATGCGCAGCTCGCGTAATGCTCTGAAGGGCCACATCATCGACGGCGCCGTCGACTATCGGGCGCTGCGCGAATCGAGGGAGTTTGCCGAGCTCGAAGCGGCGGCGCCGGCGCTACAGCACCTGCGCCCTGAAGACCTGCCGACGGACGCCGATCGAAATGCCTTCTTCATCAATCTGTACAACGTGCTGGCGATACACGGAGTCATCGCGTTGGGAATCGAATCCTCGGTGATGGAGGTGCCGTCCTTCTTCAACGTTGTACGCTACAACGTCGGCGACGAGGCGCTCTCGCTCGACCAGATCGAGAATGGAATCCTGCGTCGCAATGCGCCGCATCCGGCGACGGCAAAGAAGACGCTGGCGGACGACGCGCAGGCGCACGCCTTTGCCCCCGGACGGGTGGATCCGCGCATTCACTGTGCGCTGGTGTGTGTTGCAAACAGCTGTCCGCCGGTAGGAATCTACGATGCCGAGCAACTCGACACGCAGCTGGACATGGCGAGTGCGAACTTCGTGAACAACGAGGTTCGGGTCGATGAGGCGGTCCACCTGCCGATGATTTTCCGCTACTACCCGCAGGACTGGGGCGGACGCGCCGGGATCGAGGAGTTCGTTCTGCGCTACGCTGACGACGAGCTGGCAGCCGCGCTCAAGGGGGCGTTTTCGCGGAGCGCGGCGTTTGAATACAACCGCTATGACTGGTCGCTCAACGTCGTCTGAACCCGGGAGTGCTGACAATGAGCAACCTGAAGCGAGCCCTGCTCTACCTGCTCGCAGTGTCGATGATCGCGATCGGAGTTGCGCACTTCGTAGCGCCGGAGCCCTTCGAGCGCATCGTCCCTCCATTTCTGGGCGACGCAAAGCTGCTTGTGCTTGTCAGCGGTTTTTTTGAGGTTGCGGGCGGCGTCGGACTGCTGATTCCGCGAACGCGGCGCGCTGCAGCCTGGGGACTGATCGCGCTCTTCGTCGCCGTCTTCCCGGCGAACGTCTACATGGCTGTGGAGGGGATCCAGCTGAATCCTGACAAGCCGATGCCCGAGTGGGGTGCGTGGTTGCGCCTGCCCTTCCAGTTCCTGTTCATCGCCTGGGCCGCATGGTTCGCTGGAAGGCCGACGCATGCCGAAGATGCGAGGTCGGGCGATTGAGTTTGTCGGCGTCGGTGCCCCGGGTCAGGGCGCGCCTACCATCGCCTCGATTCGCGCCGCCATGGCATCGATCGGCTGCCCGAGCCCTTCGACGCTAAGCGCGACGACACCGCTCTCGTCGAGCAGGGTTATCATGTTCGTGTGGCTGAACTGGCCATCAGACTGTGCGCGATACTGAACTCCGAGGACGGCGGCGATCTCGCGGATCTGTGCCGACTCGCCGTGCAGGAAGGTCCATCGCGTCTGATCGACTTCATAGCCTGTCGCGAGGCGAGCCATGGCTTCGGGCGTGTCACGCTCGGGGTCGATGGTAACAAGGACAAACTGTGTTCGTGCACGCGCGTCGTCGCTCAGAGCAGCTTCAAGTCGTCGCAGATCGCTGATCAGCATCGGACATGCGTGCTGACAGCTGCCGAAGAACATCAGCGCGACGACGGGCTCTCCGCGAAAGGACGAGAGCTGTACGGACTCGCCGGCCTGGCTGGTCCAGGGTTCCTCAAGTCGGTAGAGGCTCATCCCGGGCAGCGGCTCGGCGGCGGCCATCTCCTCGTGGCCCTCGTGGCCCTCGTGGCCTGCATGCCCCTCATGGCCCTCGTGGGCGGCCTGTTCTTCGTGGGCGGCGTGGTCCTCGTGAACCGGCTGCGTCGCCGGGGGTTCCTCCGGCGTAGAAGTCGCGTTTGCTTCATCGGCACTGCCTTTGTCGCTGCTACACGCAGCACACAGAAGAAGGATCGCCAGGGTGCACATCGACGCACGGCGGCGCGTTACTGTGGTCTGGTACGTGGTTCTCGCGTGGTTGGTCATTGGGGTTGCTCCGAAATGTCAGCAGCGCAGCGGAATCCGAGATTGTGCACCGCATATGATGGTTGAAGGCTTGAACGAAAGGCGAAGCGCATGAAGGTCGCGTATTCGCGGGTATCCTCTGCGGTGAGCGCAGCGCCACCGCAGAATCGATTGTTCTGTGCGTCGTTTGACTGTCTGTTGTCCGAGCTGACGAGCGAGGAGTTGAAGTCCTCGACCCACTCCCAAATCAGCCCGTGGAGGTCATGCAGGCCCCACACGTTCCCCGTGGACTCGCCGACATCCGCAGGCTCGTTTCGCGGACGCGAGTAGAACGCGAGAATGCGTCGCAGGAAGTCGGGATCATCGGTTGCATCGACGCGAGACTCGTCGGCACGGGCCACAAGCTCCCACTCTGCCTCCGTTGGCAGGCGGCCGCCGGCCCACGCACAGTAGGCGCGGGCCGCAAACCAGGAGACGTTTGTCACCGGCGCGGCGTCGCGCACCGGTGACCCTTCAGCTTCGGACCAGTGTTTGAGGTAGTCTTCGTCGGCAAAAAGCGGTGCGACCGCCTCTTTCGCCCACCGGGGGTTCGCGGTCACAAAGGCGCGATACTGCGCGTTGGTGACGGGCATCACATCAAGCAGAAAGGGCGTGACAACGGTGACCTGCCCTTCTTCGCTCGGGTAAAACGGAGGATAGCTGCCGCCGGAGATCTCCACCCGGTTCGGCGCAACGCTCTGAGCGTGCACACCAAAAGAGACGAAGAGCGCAGCGACCGCGCAGGCGAAGAGAACAGTGGCTCGAGAAACGAGGCTCATCCAATTACCCTTGTTGCGCGGCCGAAGCGCTCCGAATCGACTCATACGATGGGGCCGTATCAGGGGTGACCGACAGCGGCAGGCCGACGGATGCTCGCGCGTACGGCGGCTACTTCGGCGTCCGTGACGGCGTCACCCTCATTGCCGAAGTTGCTGCGCACGTAGGTGAGCACGTCCGAGATCTCGTGGTCTGTCAGGTTGGCGAGAGGCGGCATGACGCCATTGAACGCAACGCCGTTGACTTCGATCGGACCGGTGAGCCCTTCGATGACCAGGCGAATCGAGCGCTCCTTGTCGGCCATCAGGAAGTCGGACTCGACCAGGGGCGGGAAGACTCCCGCCAGCCCGGCGCCGTCACGCTGGTGACATGTTGAGCAGGTACCGAGGTATACGGATTGACCTCGACGCTGCGCGGCTTCGAGGCTGTCACCAAGCTCGTCGGCAGCTTCACGGAGCTCAACACCTTCCGGGCTGCGCTCTGACAGGTACACCTCGTCGACTTCCTGTCCTGAGTAGGTGACGAGGTCCGGCTCACCGGCGACCTGAAGGAGGCCGAGTGCACCCTTGTTGAAAGCGCGGAAGATCGCGTGGTCGACAAGAATGAAGGTGCCTGGGACTTCGAGCTCAAACTCGACGATGGATGCGCCACCGGCCGGTATGATTGTCGTCTGAACGTCATGAGTCACGCGCGTTCCGCCTTCTGCGTACACATTGTCGAAGATCTCGCCGATGACGTGGAAGGAGCTGATGAGGTTCGGTCCGCCGTTGCCGACGAAGAGGCGTACGGTCTCGCCGACGTTTGCTGTCAGTGCGCCGTCGCCGGCCAGAGAGCCGTCGCGGCCGTTGAAGACGACGTAGGCTGCGTCTTCGTCAATGGCTCGTTCCATGTCGAAGGGCTGAAGACCCGGGTTACGGAAGTCACCTTCGGTGTAGAACTCGGACTGCACGACGTAGTACTCGCGGTCGACGGGGGCAAAGCCCTCTTCGGGTTCCACGACGATCAAGCCGTACATGCCGTTCGCGATGTGCATCCCCACAGGCGCGGTGGCGCAATGGTAGATGTAGACACCTTCGTTGAGCGCGCGGAAAGTGAACTGGGTCTCGTGTCCGGGCGCGGTGAAGGTGCTTGTCGCACCACCACCCGGGCCGGTCACCGCGTGAAGGTCAATGTTGTGCGGCATTGCGTTGTCAGGGTGGTTCTTCAGATGGAACTCGACAACGTCGCCGCGACGGACGCGAATCATCGGACCGGGGACGGTGCCGCCAAAGGTCCAGAATGTGTACTGGACACCATCGGCGAGCTCACCGACCTGCTCAATCACTTCCAGGTCGACGACGACCTTCGCCGGCCCGTCGCGGTCGATCGGCGGCGGCAGCATCGGCGGCGGAACCAGTTGCGCGTTGACCTCCGGGAGCTCACTCGGGTTCACCGGAGTGAGTTCGGGGCGTCGCGGGGCGTCGGCAGCGCTGTGAGAGCCCGCGGCGGCGGCTTCGCCGCCCTCGGCCTCTTCGGCTACCGGCGTACATGCGGCGGACAACGCCAGCAGGGACACGCATGCCGTCGAGACTGCGACCGGAAGTAACCAACGCTTCATCGCGCCCGTCGCTTCTGTCTGGCCCGAGGCCGCACACGTAGGAATTCGTTTCATCGGCAGATTGAACATACCAGTCTCCGTAAGATTCCAAGACCGTCGAAATGAGGGACTCAGGAGCGACGCTGTAGCAAGCAAACGTTGACTGATCGATAAACTTATCGATGAAGCGGGAATAAACTGGGGCTGACCCCTTGACATGGTTGCCGAGAATGCGCGGAGCCCGATGACCACGACGCAGTGGCACGGAGCCATCGAACGCGCAACATGCGCCTTAACCCCTCGGAAATATAGCATTTCGATGATGCCCGAGGCCGAGGTGCGATCGCGTCCCCGGCCCATCAACACCCGAGAACAGTCCGACGTGCGGCGCCCGGCGCAAGCCCACAGTCGGATCCATTTTTAACGGAAGTTTCAACGGACATGTGTATCCGCTGAAAAAGGATCGCGCACTGCAGGCGCGACGCCTCGCGTTCTGCGAGCGGCTTCAAGGCGCGGCGGCGTCCACCGGTTCCGTTGTGCGCCCCATCGATCCAAAGCGAAGCATCATGGCCGGCACCACGAACATGTTCAGCACGGTCGATGAGCCCAGGCCATAGAGGATGACGATCGCCATAGGCGCCTGAATCTCAGAGCCGGGCTCGCCGAGCGCCAAAGCGAGCGGTAGCAGACCCAACCCCGAGGCGAGGGCCGTCATCAGAATGGGCGCCAGGCGTTCAGACGCACCCTGGACGACGGCGCGCACCGGGTCACGGATTCCCTCTTCGTCTCTGAGGTAGCGGATGTGCGTCACCATCATGATGCCGTTTCGGGTCGCGATCCCAAAGAGCGTGATGAATCCGATAATCGACGCGATCGAGATCACCCCGCCCGACGCATACACGCCGACGACGCCGCCGATCAGCGCCAGGGGAAGGTTCACCATCACCAGCAGCGCATCGCGAACCGAGCTGAGCGCGACGAAGAGCAGCAGGAAGATGCCGATCACCACAAGGATTCCCAACATGAACAGAGTCCGTGACGCCGACTCCGCGGACTCAAACTGGCCGCCATATTCAATGTAGTATCCCTGCGGCAGCGCGACCTCTTCGCCCACCCGCGATTTGATCGCGGCAACCACGCTCCCCAGGTCTTCGCCATCACCGACGTTGCACATCACAACGATCTTACGGTCTCCGTCTTCGCGCCCGATCTGGTTCGGCCCGAAATCCCTGCGAATCTCTGCGACCGCCTCGAGTGGCACCCAGACGCCATCGGGCGTACCTATGAGCGTCTGCCGAATCGTAGTCAGGTCATCCCGTGCATCGTCCGGATAGCGCACCACGAGATCCAGCGCGTAGTTGTCGCGCAGAACGCGAGACACGCGGTGACCATAGAAGGCGGTCTCAATGGTCCGTGCCACGTCAGCGACCTGCAGGCCATACATCGCCAGCGCCGCCCGATCGAAACGGACGTTGAGCATCGGCATGTTCGCCTGCTCTTCGATGGCGAGGTCGACGACGCCCGCAATATCCGCCATCACAGACTCTACGCGCTCCGCTGTACGCCGCAGCTCGCCCAGATCAGAGCCGAAGATCTTGACTGCGATGTTGGCGCGGGTGCCGGATATCATATGGTCGATACGGTGAGATATCGGTTGGCCGATGACAATGTTGGCGCCGGCGAGCGACGCGAAATCCTCCCGCAGCGCAGCCAACATGTCGGCCTCACTGCGCTCGTGCATCTCAAGGCGCACTTCAATCTCCGATGAGTTGATACTCTGGGCGTGCTCATCGAGTTCTGCGCGGCCGGTGCGTCGAGATGTGTCCGCCACTTCGGGATGCCTGAGCAGCATGCGCTCTACCCGCCGTCCCAACTGCTGGGACTCCTCCAGTGAGGTCCCGGGCGCGGTGACAACCGAGATTGTAAGCGCACCTTCGTTGAATTCGGGCAGGAATGTCCGACCCGCCTGCACTGCGGCAAACAGCGCGACGCCGACGCCCACAAGCGACACCAGCACAAGCGCGGGCCATACCGGAAGCGCGCGGCGTAGCAGGGGCTCATATGCCCTGCGCAGGACTCGTACGACGAGGGGTTCTTCCGGGCTCCGTACGGCGCGGCTGGACGGCAGCAGGAGGGAGCAGAGCACCGGCGTGATGGTCAGCGCGACAACCAGCGACGCGCCCAACGAGACCACGTAGGCTGCGCCGAGGGGAAAGAGCATGCGGCCTTCAATCCCGTGCAGAAAGAAGATCGGCAGAAAGACGAGGACAATGATCAACGTGGCAAAGACGATGGAGCTGCGGATCTCTTTGCTTGCTCGAAAGACGACCTCGACGGTGGACGTGCCGGCGCCCGTTTCGTTACGCTCGCGCAGTCGCCGGACAACGTTCTCGACGTCGATAATCGCGTCATCCACCAGGGCGCCGACCGCGATCGCCATCCCTCCCAGAGTCATCGTATTCAAGGATGCTCCCAGCAGGTCGAGGACGATCGCAGCGACGATCAGTGAGAGGGGAATCGCCAGCGCGGTGATGATGGTGGCGCGCCCGCTGAGCAGAAAGATTCCGATGATCAGGACGACGAGGAGAGACCCGTCGCGCAGTGCGTGGCTCACGTTGTCGATGGAAGTCTCAATGAAGTCGGCCTGCCTGAGCAGCCGGCGATGCAGTACGACGTCAGCTGGGAGCCCGCTCTCGATCGTGTCGAGCACATCGTTCAGCTCTCGGGTCAGCTCCAAGGTATTGACGCCGGGTTGTTTGCGGATCCCAAGGATAACCCCCGGGGCGCCGTTTATGCCGCCGCCACCGCGCTGCAGTGCACGCCCAATCACTACCTCCGCCACGTCGCTGACAAGGACGGGCACGCCGTCGTGTCGGCCTACGACAGCGGCTTCGATGTCCCCGATGTTATCGACGCGGCCGAGCCCGTAGATGAGGTATTCCTGGCCGCCCTGTTCGTAGAATCCGGCGGAGCTGTTCTCGTTGGCAGCTGCAACGGCATCTACAACCTGATCGAGCGATACACCGCGCGCGACGAGCTCCTGCGCTTTGACGAGCACCTGAAACTGGGCCACTCCGCCACCGATCGGGACAACCTGCGACACGCCGGGGATGGAGAGGAGGCGCCGACGTATGTCCCAATCGGCGAGCGTGCGCAGCTCGATGGGATCCATGGTCGGCGAGGTGAGCCCGATGAAGAGGATATCGCCCATCATAGAAGAGATGGGCGCGAGGACCGGGGGCTCGACTTCAGGCGGCAACGAAGCCTGCACCAGCCGCAGTTTCTCAGACACGATCTGGCGCGCCTCGAAAATGTCGGCGCCCCAGTCGAATTCTACCCAGACGATCGAGAAGCCGATGGATGTCGCAGAGCGCACCCGTCGGACACTGGTTGCTCCCTTGAGGGCGGACTCAATGGGAAAGGTGACCAGAGTTTCGACCTCCTCGGGCGCCATGCCGTGGGCTTCGGTGATGACGCTCACCGTTGGCGCAGTCAGGTCGGGAAAGACGTCGAGTGGCATCTGCCGGATGCGCATGATGCCCGTCGCGATCAGCGCGATGGCTCCGGCCAGAACCACGACCCGGTTATGCAGGGACCAGCGGATCACTCCGTCAATCATGCGCAGCTCCTCGTGCGCGGGGTAGCACCGGCCTCTCTTCAGTGTGCATGGCCATGCCCCATGGAGTCAGGAGCCATCGACGCCAGCTTTAGCGACCAGGCGCCCGCCACGACGACCTCTTCCCCCGCCTGAAGTCCATCCACGACCTCCACGTAGTCGCCGTCGCGCACCCCGGGCCGGACCGGACGCCGAACGAAACGCTCCCCGTCGGTACGCACGTAGACGACGTCGACGCCGGAATCGTCGACAACAGCGCTGCGCATCACGGCAACCGCCTCGCGCGGCTGTTCGACGACAAGGTTCGCCAGGGTTGTCATCCCCGCGTAGAGATTGCCGGCCTCGTTGGACACGGCGAAGCGAATCGGCAGGGTGCGGGTTGTCGCGTCCAGCTCGACACCAACGGAGACCAGCGCGCCGCGAGGCAGCTCAACCACCTCAGAGCCGTCGTCGAGCTGGAACCACACGCCACTGATGGATCGCAGCCTGCCGACGTACGCCTCTGGGAGCGCGACATCGAGCCACAAATCGCCCAGACCTACGACCTCAGCGATCGGCTGCCCCGCCTGCACCCATGAGCCGGCTGTCACCGTCAGCGCCGAGATGGTACCGCCGACGGGGCTGGGGATTCGGACTCCGTCGCCGTCAGAACCAAGCTCCTGACTCTCGCGGAGGTGGCGTCGGTGGCGCTGTGCCGTTCGGTACTCGGCGTTGGCCTCCTCGAGTTGCGATCGCGCCGCGTCCAATCTCCGTTGCGCGACAACACCCTCACGCACCAGCGGTTCGAGGCGATTCACCTCACGCTCTGCGGCCGCGACATGGATGCGAGCGCGGTCGATTTCGAGGTCCAACGACGCCGGGTCCTGATCTTCAGAGAGAGCGGGCGACAGGAGGAACAGGACTTCTCCTTCGCCCACCGCGTCTCCGATGGCCGGGAACGCAGGGCCGGCAGGAGCAATGCGCCCGGTAGCCGGCGCGATCAGCGTGGCAGCTGACCCGCTGGGGCGCGCCAGCCGCGCGAAGGCGCGCACTGTGGGCCGAATTGTCCGAACCTCCACATCCTGCGTACGAAGCGTCACACTCTGCTGCTGCTCCCGCGAGAAGGAGATGGAGTCCGGCTCGTCGTCGGCGTGTTCATGGGCGTGCTCATCGCCATGACCATGATCGTCACCGTTGGCGTGATCACCGTCATCCGCATGCTCATCGTCGTGACCGTGCTCTTCGTCATCAGAATGCTCATCGTCATGCACAGGCTGCGTGCCACGGCTGTGCTCTTGAGGCGCAGCCTCGTCACCGCGTTCGGTGCATCCCTGCGCCGCGCAGCAGTATATAAGCAGGAGGCCGATCAGGCCGGATAGAGAAAAAGCCTTCATTCTGGAACACCTCCCGCACGCATCATCATCAGGACGTTGGCCGCCTGCCGCGCCTCCCACTGCACGTCGATGCGCAGCAGCTCGATCTCGGTGCGCCCCGCATGGGCACCCAGCAGCTCTGTCACGCCGCCCTCGCCCGCGGCATACGCGGCCTCGGCCAATCGAATGAGCTCCGATGAATCCGTCGCCGGTGGAAGCTCAGAGAGAGCCGCGAGAGCGACAGACAGCCGCTGCTGAGCTGCAGCTTCCCGACGACCGGCAAGCTCCGATTCCAACTGCAGGCGCGCGTCTGCGCCGGCCGCCTCGGCACGCAGGCGCTGCAGCTCGGCCCGGTTCGGATTGCGAAAATCCAGCGGGACGCCGACGCCGACCACGAAGCCATGGCCGCCGTCCTGTCCGTCGTGCGTGCGCACGTACCCCGCCTGTACCGCCCAATCCCGCGCAAGACTTCCGGGTACTGCCTCTGCATCGGCTCGCAGGGCATCCCTCTCATGCGCCAGGCGTGCGAGCGTCGGCAGGCGCTGTTCCGCTGCCGGCGATTCAATCTCTGACGGTGCCGGCGCAAGCGCGCCGCGTATCTCGCCTGCGTGCAGCGAAGGGACCCACACCTGCAGCTGCGCGACGGCTGCCGCCAACTCGGTGCCTTCTGCCGCCACAAGTGCTCGTGTCGTTGCCAGCGCCTGCTCCAGGCGCCGCAACTCGAGCAGTGACACATCACCGCGTTCCGCACGCGCTCGCGTGGCCTCTACGGAGGCGTGCAGCGCGTCTGCCATGGCCTCCACCACGACGACCCGATCCTGACGGTAGCGAGCACGAAAGAATGCGTCCCGGACAGCGTGCGCAACCTCGAGACGCCACGCCTCCCGCCCGCTGCGAATCGCCGCTTCCCGATGTGCCAACGCGGCGCGGGAGCGCGAACGCCAGGCGCTGATGTCAAAACGCTGCTCCACCTGAATCGTCGACTCCCGCTCGGACAGCCCGGCGCCTCCGAGCATCTGGTGGTGCTCCACAGACAGTGTGGGCGCGTGCCCACGGGTTCGGCCGGCCACCTCGGCCCGCGCTGCGGCGAGCTCGGCTTCGATGATCTCTTCGATGTGCGGCTGTGCGAGCGCGGCGGCGACGACGTCGTCAACACTTCGACCGCGCTCCTGCGCCGGCGCCGCCATCGCGAAACCGATCGACACCGCGGCGAGACACACCCCGCACACAAAAAGACGAGCAACCATCGGAGTTTTGGATTCTAACATGATGTCCACACGTGGCGCCTCTGCGGAGTGTGCGAGTTGGAGCGATGCGGCCGGCTAACTCAGTGAAGAATGGCGTCGATCAGGTGCTCGACCACACCGTGTAGCGGGCCCACCCCACTCACGATCAGCAGCGCGGCGAAGAGCAGAGGTCGAAGTACCCAGCGGCCGGATTTCTGCGGCGGGTTGAGCAGGTGGACGATGCGCGCCTCAATGCTCGCTGATGCAACCGAAAGCGCAGACTGCGGTGGCTGCATTCCCAGGCGCAGCACCTCGGTGAGCGCCCGGGCGACCGTTATCGCGTCGGTCTCGCCTGCGGCCGCTTCATCGCAGAGCTGCTCCCGGCCGAGTGCAATCTCTGACATCAGCGGACGCGCAACCTGCAACGGCAGGAGCGAGGCGGCGAAGCGATCGAGCAGCGCAAACAAGGTGTCACGGCGGCGTACGTGCTCGCGCTCGTGGGCCAACACCACCGACAGGCTTCGCCGGGACACGCGGTCTACGAGTCCACTGCTTACCAGTATCGTCATTCGAAAGAGACCCACGGCCATGGCTATGGGCTCACGCTGATCGAGAATGCGTACATCGTCGCCGAGCTTCGATTCGCTGCTGGTGGCGACCAACGTCCTCGCGAGTTGCGACTCCCGACATGCGTTGCGTGCGTTGATACCGACGACCGCAAGCGCAAGACCGATGAGCGCAAAGGGCAGCAGCCAGGAAGCGCCGTGTCCGCCGACGTGCTGGGCGTGGAGCAGGCACAGGTGGTGTACGTGCGCCGCAGCGTTGCGCAGGCAGTTGTCCTCGCCGTTCGTGAGTATACCCAGAATGCCGGGAAGCAGCGCCGCCGAGACCACCAGCGCCGGGAGCCAGATGGGGGCATAGAGCCAGGCGCGGGCTGAGAACATCCGGCGTCGCGGGCTCACGGCCGCGCTGCCGATGCCTTTGGGTGCGATCGAGACGACCGCGCACCAGACAGGTACTGCCAGCAGGACCGAAGCGATGACCGCGATTTCGAGGATTCCGATCAATCCGCGTCTCCGTCGAGGCGATGGGCAATCATCTGCTCAAGGCGCCGTAGGGTTTCTACGCCGCGCTCTTCCGCAAGATCGACGAAGGCCGCCAGAAATCCGGATCCCCCCTCTTCTCCGAACTGGTTTGCGATGGCGCCGATGAGCTGTCGCTGCAGGTCTGCGCGGGTCACGATCGGACGGTAGACGTACGCGTGGCTGACCTTTTCGCGCTCCAGAAGGCCCTTTTCACACAGGCGCTTCAACGCGGACGAGACGGTATTCACCGAGATGCGACGCCCGCCGGCGACTCGCTCGTGGACCGCTCCCGGGTTCAAAGGCGAGACGTCCCACAGTGTCTCAAGTACGGCCCGCTCCAACTCACCCAGGGCAAGATCGGGAAATCGTAACATGTCAGTCATTGGTGTCCTCGCCGTTGCCGAGTCCTTCATCGTAGGCGTCATAACTCCGAGCGTCAATCGGAGTTCGATCACTGCGGCGTAGCCATGTGGCGTAGTGCGATGGAGCGCGATGGACGCGTTCAGCTACTGCGGCGGCCCAAAATTCTCATCAAACCAGGAACCCGCTTCCCTGCCGCAGTACACGCCGCTCACACAGCGAGCGTCGACGCCCGGACAGTCGACGTCATCATTGCACACAACTGAATGACACCGGCCTGCGAAACACGTCTCACCTTCGGCACACTGGGCGTGAACAGAACACTGTGTGGGATCAGCCCGAATGGCCCCGCAGGTCGGCCTTGAGCGCCAATGCGAGTACCCGACGGCGAAGTCACGACTGAAGTCGTATGCATCAATCTCTACGCGCGGCCCGTGCTCCAGGCACAGATTCAGGTTGTGCACGAAGTTGCTCCAGGGTGCGTGGTTGTGCATATTATTCGGAAGCTCACAGCACTGGGTCGGGCCCACGAATACCCGCGAGATCCCGTCAGTCCCACGGCGAAGGCCGAAGGGTATCTGGGCCACCAGCCATACGTCGAAAGCAGACGCGTGATTCAGGCTCATGACCCAGGTATCGCCGACGCGAAAGCGTTCAGCGGGCACTTCTGCACCCTCACCGCACCAGAAGAACCACTCCGTGCCGCCTCGGCGGACGGTAATCGACGAACCTGCACTGACCTGTTCCGGGTCGCTTGTCCAATGCAGGTCGAAGACTACGTCGTGGACTGCCCGCAGGCCTCCCGGACAGCTATTCGCGACAACCTGCTCTGGGACGGAAGTCGGGTATGCCCAGATCGGCTCGTCGACCCTGATCACCTTTCGCACTGTGCCCACAACGAAAGTTCCTGACCTTGCGAAAGTACAGAAATCGACCCCGACACAGTCGCAGTCGATGCCGTGGTCGCAGACCGGCCACTCGGGTGCCTGCGCGTCGTCCGGTAACGGCGGCGAGAGGTCGCCTGCAGCAATTTCAACCCATTCGAATGGTCCCCAATCCGACCAGGTGTCGGCTCCATCGAGCAGGTCGTCGACGCTGTCTGCGTCTCCCGACGCAGAGTCCGGTGGACTCCCGTCAACCCAGGACGAATCGTCCGCAGCGGCGTCACCCGACGATGAGTCGGCAGCCGAAAGGTTATCGCCGCTGCCCGGTGGTGCCGAATCGCAGGCGCCTGCCGCGACGGCCCAAAGCAGCGCCAGCACACTGCTCATAGCCCGCCGGCGTGCAAGCGAACGGGAATCGGAATCTCTCATCGTTTTGCTTCCGGCTGGGGCGCCTCGGTGACACTACAGATGTGGCCGATTTCGGGCAACAGCGTGTCCGAACCCGGCGGGCCTGGTGTAACCCGTCACCGGAAATGTCGTAGAATACCGGGAGAACTCACCGTACCGCACAGTCGCGCCTATGCTCTTTCGAATCGCCCTGCCCTACCTCACAACCGTCTTTCTCGTCGCATGCAGCAGCAGCGCGAACGCGCCCGCCGCAGGCGACGCGGATGGCGCCACCGACGCCCGAAATGACGCGCAGAATGACAGCGGTGCAATTCGCGACGCAGCCGGTGACACCGCTGCGAGCTGCAGGGTGGTCGACGGCGAGGTCGTACACTTTGATACCTCAGACGGAGTCACTCTTGAGGCAGACCTGTACGCCGAAGGCACCCCGGCCGGTCCAACCGCCATTCTGCTGCATATGATCCCTCCGTCAAACGACAGAAGCAACTACGGCAGCGACTTTATCGGTGCCCTGCAGCTTCGTGGCTTCAATGTGTTGAACGTGGACCGACGCGGGGCTGGCGGCAGCGGCGGCGAGGCTGTCGACGCGTACTCCGGGGCACAGGGTGTGCTCGATGCGGTCGCCGCCGTCGCCTTCATGGGCGCGCATCCCTGCGCCCCGGACCCCTCGAGTCTTGTCATCGTTGGCGCATCCAACGGGACCACCACCGCGCTGGACTACGCAACAACGGCGTCTGTCTCTGACACCGCGGACCCGGCGGCGCTCGTCTTCCTGACGGGCGGCATGTACACGGAAAACCAGAACAACGTGGACACAGGCGTCATCCGCGACCTGCCGCTGCTCTTCGTGTTCAGCACCGCGGAGCGTGCGTGGAGCGCCGCCTTCGAGCCCGGTGCAGCGGCCACGTGGGCCTTCATCGAATACGCCGATGGAGCGCATGGCACCGGAGTGTTTGATGCGGTGCCGGAATCCGTCGACGATGTCGCTGATTGGATGCAGGACATCGTCGGTAGCGAGGCGCCGCGATAGGATCGCGGAGTCATCCGCGCGGTGCGGGAAACGCCCTACTCCGGAAGAGACCACCGCCCGAGGGGCGGCAACACCACCGGTTGCGCGCCGCCGGCACGAATCTCGTCGACAAAACCTTCGAGATCAACACCGGGCAGCTGTCGGGCGGCCGCTTCCACAGAACCAAACATCCAGTCCCAGTGACAGGGAATCACGTAACGCGCGCCGGTCAGTGCGAGGACTTCTTCCACGTATCTCGGGCGGTAGTTGCGCCCTACCGCACACAAGCAAACAACATCGGCGCGCACGTCGCGCAGCTCTTCGACGAAGAACTCCGCCGAGTCGATGTGCAGAATTGTTTGCGGGCGTGGAGCGCGCACACGGATGTGCCAGTTGAACACTTCGCCGCAGCGGAGGTGATGATTGCGCGGCGGCCAGGGTGGCGGCGTGGGAATCGGCCCCGGCAGCGGTGTGTGGTTGAAGTAGATGCGCCCGTGCGCTGAGGGCAGCGGGCTGACAACGATGTCGTCGCCGCAGGATATCTCTTCGCGCCCTGATACCTGCAGGAGCTGCTCTTCGGGGACACCACCCGCACGGCCTACGTTGCAGGCGGACGAGCATCCGATCAGCCGCGCACCCGTCCGCAAACATAGCGACGGTGCGTCGAGGATGTGATCAAAGTGTGAGTGCCCGATCAGAACGTCATCGGCGTCCGGAATCAGCCGCGTGCTGAGTGCCTCCTCGACATCGAGCGTCTTCGCCAGGAACGCCCCGAGGGAGGGACGCGACACGTACGGGTCGAGGACCAGGGTGCGACCGGGGATGGACACGATGAATCCGGCGGTCCCCAGCCAGGTAATGGTCATATCCCCGGCGGCTGCCGGTGGCAGATATAGCGTAGTCGGCGCCGGGCGCGTGAAGAGTCGATGCAGCATGGTCCGCGATGGTGCCCGATTCTCGCGTTGAGCGCCAGCCACACGCCTGTTGCGACGCCCGGACACCCTCGGCTACTGAAGGGGCTCCCACGAGAGCGAGAGGTCTGACGATGAACCTGAGTATTGCCGGAACCACGCGCCTGAATGACGGACGCGACATGCCCATGTTTGGCCTGGGAGTGTGGAAGGCGTCTGACGAAGACGCTGCCGATGCCGTCGAGCATGCACTTCGCAGCGGCTATCGGCACGTCGACACTGCGGCATTGTACCGAAACGAGCGTGGCGTCGGCGAAGGCCTGCGGCGTTCGGGCGTGGCGCGCGAAGATGTTTGGATTACCACCAAGCTGTGGAACGACGACATTCGCTCCGGCGAGGCACGGGCCGGGCTCGAGAAGTGCCTGGGCAAACTGGGGTTGGAGTATGTCGACCTCTTTCTGCTGCACTGGCCCGTCACCGGCGGCCTCGCAGCGTGGAAGGAGCTGGAGAAGCTGCGAAATGAGGGCCTCGCGCGGAGCATTGGAGTCAGCAACTACCAGGTGGGACACCTCGAAGAGCTCATGGAGCACGCAGCCGTCGCCCCTGCGGTCAATCAAATCGAGTGGCACCCGTACCTGCAGCAGGATGCACTGGTAGCGAGGTGTCGCGCGCTCGGTATCGCCGTCGAAGGCTGGAGCCCACTCATGCAGGGCAGGTTCGGCGAAGAGCCGACATTTGCGGAGATAGGGAAGGCTCACCGGAAGACAGGCGCACAGGTCCTGATTCGCTGGGCCTTGCAGCGGGATGTGATCACCATCCCGAAATCGGTGACGCCGTCACGCATCGAAGAGAACTGCACGGTCTTTGACTTCGCCCTGTCTGAGGACGAGATGAAGACAATCGATGCGCTCGACCGAGACTACCGCTTTGGCCCGGACCCGAACAACTTTGACTTCTGATCCGTTCACCGGCCGCGCAGTTCAGTCGGGGCATCGCGCGCTGAAGAGATGATAGCAAATGCCCAGGCGCTCGGCGTTCCTGCACAGCGCAGCGGTAGCCAGCAGCCTGGATGCGCCTCGGTCCCATGGATGAATGGATTGCGCCTTCAGGTGGGCCGGGACAAAGGCTGCGAACCCACCGAGCACCTCTGCGCTCAGGTCCCGGACGCGAACGTCGCTGCAACCGAGATACGCCGCCTGTGCACGAAGCTGTTCAGCGGTGAGGAGGTTGCGAGACGGGATGCCGGCTGCCGAGGCGAGGGCACGCACCAGGGCACTGTGTCCGCGCGACGACGCTTTGATGGGATGGCGAAGGGCCACAGTGCACATCGCGATCCGTGCCCCCGGACGCGCGAGCTGGACGCACTCGCCAACGAAGTCGGACATGGACGGAAAGTGGTACGCGGCGTCGACTGCAAGGACGATGTCGAAGAGTCCTGCGAGCCGGGCCTGCGGAGCCGGTTCTGACCCGCCGCACACAGTCTCCTGCATGCTGCCGCAGTAGCGGCGCAGTGTCAGGCGCCCCTCTTCGATCGAACGCCGATACCGATTTCGCGCGTACTGCAGACGCAGCGGATCGGCCTCGACACCGTCGACATGCGCGGCCGCCCCATCGCGGAGCCACAACGCCAGCGAGTCGCCGTAGCCGAATCCGACATCCAGCACGAGATGATCGGCTCCGAGCCCGGCGGCAGATGCCACGCGCATTGCCAGATCGCGTGCCGCTGCACCATACTCCCGCGCGTTGCTCCAATCCCCCAGATTTGCCCATGACTGTTTGCCGTCAGAACCGCGATGCAGGATCTCGATATCGGACGCCAGGCCCTGCTCGCCCGACCACGGGTGACGAACCGATGTGTGCTTTGATAGCAGGGGAACAATGCGCATCGCGGTAATCGGCAGTGGGATGGCAGGGCTTGCGTGCGCATGGTCGCTCAGCCGGCGGCATGAAGTCACGCTCTTTGAGCGCTATTCGCGCCCGGGCCTCTCGGCGCACGCTGTTGAGATTGACGGCGAGAGCGTCGACGTCCCTCTGCGCGTTTTCTTCGACGGCTATTACCCGGCGCTCCTTCGCCTGTACCGAGAGCTGGGGATCAAGACCGAGGTCATCAACTATAGCGGCTCCTTCAGCTCGCCTGAGGACGGTACCTACTTCTCGTATCACAATCGTCGCATCGCAGGTCGATCGGTCCCGGTGCCACGGGGTCGGGCGTCGATGGGCGCTGCCGGGGCCCGAATCGCGAGGGATTCCGTGCGTCTCGCGGTGAGTGGCGCACTTCGTGACCTCTCCACCAGGGCCGAAGACCAGACGATCTTCGACTACCTTTCGAGCAGCGGCTACTCGGATGTGTTTATCGAGCGATTCATTATTCCAACCTATGCCGCGATATGCACATGCAGCTACGACGCCGTTCGGGAGTACCCGGCACGGGTTATCCTTGAGTACCTGCGCTCGGGCCTCTTTCTGGGCAGCGTGCGGCGCATTCGTCACAGCGCAGGCGCGGCGGTCACTGCACTGACAGGGGATATTGCGCACCTTCGCTGCAACGCGGCGGTGGCCCGTGTCGAGGCGTTGGAAGACGGCGTCCGGGTTACGGTGGACGGCAACACAGAGGTCTTCGATCACGCCGTGTTTGCCACGCAGGCGAATCAGGCGACTTCGATGGTCGCCGGTGTCTCGGACGAAGAAATCAGCGTGCTGAATTCGTTCAAGTACGAGTCCAGCACCGTGGCGGTGCATCGAGACGCGTCCCTGATGCCATCGCGACAACAGATGTGGTCTCCGGTCAACTTCTGGATCGATCTGGCCGCGCCCAGGCCCTCGGCGACGATCTGGATGAACGCCGTGCAACCGGGGCTCGCCGGGGCAAAACCTGTGTTCCAAACATGGAATCCACTGCGACCGATTGACGCCGCATCAGTGATTGCGCAGGCCACCTTCGAGCGGCCCGTGGTTGGCCTGGAAACCGAGGCGCTCATTGAGCGGCTTGATGCCATTCAACAGCGACCCGGCCGCCGCGTCTGGTACTGTGGATCGTACGCCGGGAAGGGCATTCCGCTGCTCGAGGCAGCAGCCACGTCAGGGCTCGCGATCGCAGATCGCGTCGACAGGATCTGAAACCCACCGGAGTGCATGGCGGATCGGTACACAGAAGAAGAGCTCGCCGAGTTTAACCGGCGCATGCTGGCCCACCCCTTTCATGAGTACTGTGGCATCGAGCTGCTGTCGCAGGACGCAGGGAGCGCGATCTGCCTGATTCGCGTGGACGACAATACCGACGGCGGCGGCGGCTACCTGCATGGCGGCATCCTGTACGCGGCCTTCGACATGGCGGCCTTCTTCGCCGTCATGCCCCTGGTCGAGCGGGGGCACTGGGTTCGCACCCACGCGGCCACATTCAACCTGATTCGCGCTGCGCGCCGCGGCCCGCCCATCGAGCTTCGAGCCCGGGTGGACTACGCCGGTCGGCGGACGGTGTTTGTTCGTGTCGAGGCACGCATTCAAGGCGAGAGTGAGGACACAGCACCGGTTGCGACCGGATCCATCACGAAGTCGATCGTGCCCACGAGTCCGGTGAAGTAGCGAAGGTGCCTGCGTTACATCTTGCGCAGCAGCGGAATCACGCTGCGCGGTTCTGCCGACGCAGCCGCAAGAACGCCACCCATCATCGCGCCGATCACACCCACCGAGCAGACCTCAGAGCCCGAGAAGAACAGGTTCTTCACCGGCGATCGTGGCCGCAGGGAGTTGTTGCGGAAGCGTGCAGGCGTGGCCTCAATTCCGTAGATGGAGCCTTCGATGGGCCGGCAGAAATGGTGCGTTGACGCCGGCGTGCCCAGCTCGACGTAGGCGACCATGTCACGCAGCCCGGGCATGTGTTTGAGGAACTGCGCAAGAAGTCTGTCCTCAAGGTCCTTCTTTCGTGCCTCGTACGCGTCACCCCGCTTGTGCCACCGCTCGTCATTCCACTCCGCGAAGTAGTCCCACGGGACAAAGGTGACCACCTCGCCGGTGTGCAGCTGCTCAGGCCCGGGATCGTGCTCTGTGTCCTTCAGCGAAGGAAAGCTGCAGTACAGACACGGCGCCGGCGCATCCGGGTCCGCAACATCCCAGGCCCCGAACTCCGGATCCCAGGTCTCGTAGAACCACTTGTTTGCAGCCCCGGCGCCCGCCTCTCGGATGTCTCCTTTGAAGCCGAGGTGCAGGATCACGTGTGCAGACGCCGCCTGCAGGTCGTTGATACCCTCCCTCGCCGCGAGATCCGTGTGCGAAGGCGGCATCAGCCGCTTCAGCGTCGACACGATGCCGGCGGCGCTGATGACGCGGTCTGCACGAATCACCTCTCCGTCCCGCAGCTTCACACCGGTCGCGGTGTTGTCCTCGATGACAATCTCGTCGACGTCCGCGCGAATCCGGGTCCACCCGCCGGCATCCGCGACCGTCTTCAACAGGGTCTCAGCGATACGACCGCTTCCGCCAACCGGATAGTACGCACCATGCCAGAAGTGTTTCACCACCAGGGCCTGAATCGCGAAGGAGGAGCGCGAGGGAACTGAGCCGTAGTAGCCCCACTGCGCCGTGAAAATTGCCTGAAGCCGGGGATTGTCTGTCAGCCCCTGCACGACGTCGCGGGTGTTCATCTCAAACACGCGACGAGCGTTGCGGGCCATGAGCAGGTCTGTGACCTTTGCCCACGCCTTTGGCGCGACGCGGGCGAGGTAGTAGCCACGCATGTTGCCTGCGACTTCACGTACATAGGCGAGGTAGCGGTCGATCGCTTCCACCTCGTCGGGGAAGGCCGCTATGAGGTTTTCGCGAAACTGCGCCGGGTTGTCGGGGAAGTCGATGCGGAACTCGTCCGGCCAGTAGAACTCGTCGTAGACAGGGCCCAATGACGCCCACTTCAGCTCTCCGTCCGTGAGCCAGTCGAGCATGCGCCCGGTCATGGAGTGCTTCGTTACCTCGCCGATCGCGTGCACACCGACGTCCCAGGTCCATTGTTTTCGACGAAAAGCGTGGGTGAATCCACCGGGTACGTAGTGCTGTTCGAGCACGAGGACCTGCTTGCCGAGCTTTGCCAGAATCGCTGCGCTCGTCATGCCGCCCATTCCGGAGCCGATAACGACGTAGTCCCAATGCTGATCCGGCGAGTGTTTGTCCCAATATTCTGATCGCGCCACAGGTCCCTCCCGCTGTCCGCGCTACTCGTAGCGGCGGCATACTGGCGAGGTCCAGCGCGGCGTCGCAGCCGGATGTGCGGCGAGGCTGTTGCGGGAACGGCCACGCTGGACTTTTTGCCAGACGCGCTTAGGTATCAGGCACTTACCCGCACCGCCCGTTGGGAGCGCAGCTGCCGAACACGGGCACCCAAGGAGCATTTCAATGCAATTGAACACCGGAATTCCTGAAGACGCGCGCCTTAACATTGTCGAGGGGCTCTCACGGCTGCTGGCCGACAGCTACACCCTGTATCTCAAGACCCACAACTTTCACTGGAACGTCACCGGGCCGATGTTCAACACGCTGCACCTCATGTTCGAGGACCACTACAACGAGCTCGCTCTGGCGGTTGACGAGATCGCGGAACGCATCCGATCGCTGGGCGCACGAGCCCCCGGCAGCTATCACGAGTTTGCAAAGTTGACCTCGGTTCCTGAGGCGACCGAGGACACGAGCGCAGAGGACATGATCCGCGCCCTCGTGGCGGACCACGAGACGGTGGTTCGCACGGCGCGTTCGGTGTTCCCGGTCGCCGAGTCGGCGAATGACGAGGTGAGCGCAGACCTGCTGACGCAGCGGCTTCAGGTGCACGAAAAGACGGCCTGGATGCTGCGCAGCCTGCTTGAGTAGTTGACGCGCTGCGCGTTGCGTGGGTGCGCGACGCCGCTGTCCGTGCAGTTTTTGGCACTCCGGAGCCTGCTTCGAGCTCTGTTGAGGGCGGCAGTGCCTCGCGTTTTGTGCGGGATACAAAAAAACCGACCGGGATCCGACGCAGTGGTTGGAATATCGCCTCGGCGCAGTTAGTGCGCACGGATGCCTCAAGCGAAGAATCCATTTCCCCTGCCGCTGCCGTATGCCCTCCTCAGCGGTGCGACCGATCGCTGGCGGAAGAAGCTGATCAAGAATCGGCCCGACGACCTGCTGCGGCGGATCGAGCGCTGGACCGGGCTGGCAGATTGGGGCGAGGACCGTGGCTTCAGTGAGCGGTACGCCGAGTCGATGGCCAGCATCGACGCCGTTGACTTCAATCTGGTCGGCCGACTCGCCGTAAAGACCATGATGGAATGGCATCTCATGAACCGGCTGCACACGGTCGAGATGCTCAAGCGGCATCCTGAAGTCGGAGAGATCGAGGTCAAAGCGCCGATCTTTATTGTAGGCCTTTTCCGCACAGGGACGACATTTCTCCATAATGTCATGGGCGCCGATCCGGCACTGCGCGCAGGCTTTTGCTGGGAACATTGTTACCCGGTTGGCCGCCCCCGTGCCCCCCTTGCCGACATTGGATGGCGGCGGCGCAAGACCGCGTACCCGCTGTGGCTGAATCACACCGTCGTGCCCGACCAGGACGTGGTACACTACGTCGACATCGACGAGTTTGAGGAGGACTTCTTCCTTCTCGGAAGCGACATGGCCCTGATGACCAACATCCTCGGTCTGGGGGATTTCGACTACGCGTGGCGCCTGCTCAACTGGGACATGGAGGAGCCCTACCGCTGGCACAAGTACGGACTGCAGGCGCTGTGGGCGCAGCGCAGCGCGGAGCATTGGCTGCTGAAGTGCCCGTGGCATCTTTGGAATCTTGAAGCTGTGCTCAAGGTCTACCCGGACGCGAGAATCATCCATACGCACCGGGACATCGCGAAGACGATCGGGTCTGAATGCAGCCTGAATGCACGAATCATGTGCCGCATGCAGCGCGAAGTCGACCTTCACGAAGTCGGCCGTTTCTGGGTCGACTACTCCAGGGCCGGCCTCGAAAGAGGCCAGGCAGTTAAGGACTCGTTGCCGGCGGAGCAGGTCTACGACGTGCGCCTCAAAGACCTGCATGGGAACTCCGACGAGACCATCCGCGACATCTACCGGCACTTCGACCTCGACCACGACGATCGTCTGATCGCGAAGCTTGTCGCGCGTGCCGCCAAGGAGCCGCCGCAGCAGTTCGGAATCCACGAATACGAATACTCGGATTACGGACTCAACCCGGTCGCTCTACGTGAACAGTTCAGCGACTATCGCGCGAAGTTCGGCGTCTAGGGCAGGCGCCTGTTCAGCCTCGGCAGATCCGGCAGCTCACGGCAGTCCACGAACACGCAGCACCCGTCGCCTGCGGGCTCGTGTCAGCGCCCAATCTGAGCCTCATATCGCGCACCCACTCATCGACCGTCATCCGGGACACGAGGTCGCCGATGAGCTCGAAGGGAATCGTCTTCATGTTGGTGAATCGAATGCAGCTCTTACCCATGTTCAGTCTGGTCTTCATGTGCTTCGGGTACTCGTCCTGAAACCAGGCCAGGAGCGAGTCGTCCGCGTAGATGCCCATGTGATAGACGGCGACATGACGCTTCTGCGACGCAAGGCTCAGAAAGGGTAGAGGATCTGCAGGGGTGACGTGATAGCCGGCCGGGTATCTGTCATGCGCAACGACCCATGAGGGCATGCCGTAGGCGATCGCCTCTGTGAAGCCCGCGGGCAGATGATCGCGCACGGTCTGGATCAACCGTGAGATGACGTCACGTCGTTCGGAATCGAGATTGGACATGTACGCGTCGAAGACTCCACTCATCTCTACCCTCCCGCCGCGGTTGTCGCCTGAATCAGGTGGCCGTAGCCGGTCGACTTCATACCCGCCCGCGTGCCGGCCACCTCACAATACAACGGGTATAGTCGCAACACCGGCAGTCTAATTCCCAGGAGCATCCGGCGAATTCGGCGCGTCCGGCGCACCCAGCCTGCGCGATACCGGTACATCGCCTGAACAGGATCAGAGCGCGAAAAAGGCCCCTTGATGCGAATCTGGCAGGTGTCTATTCGGTCTGCGCAACTCACAACAAAGGAGACTCGGGTGCAGGAGATCAACGCGGTGCTTCAGCGGCTCATCGACGGAAACAGGCGC
This sequence comes from bacterium, assembly GCA_030427825.1. GTDB lineage: Bacteria > Myxococcota_A > Bradymonadia > REDH01 > REDH01 > JAUICO01. Next base: position 33,261 of record JAUICO010000013.1, read on the forward strand.
TTCGTTGCGGACAAACTTGATGGCCGGTTACAGGACAGTCATCGACGCCTGCAGTTGGCCTCGAGGCAGCAGCCCTACGCGATCATCCTCGGGTGCGCGGACTCTCGAGTCGTACCCGAGCTGGCCTTCGACACCGGCCTGGGCGAGCTCTTCGTAGTCCGAGTCGCCGGCAACGTGGCAAACCGTTCGTCGATCGCCAGCATCGAATTCGGTGTCTCGGTGCTCAAAGTGCGAGTCATTGTCGTGCTCGGACATGAGGATTGCGGAGCTGTCACGGCGGCTCTCGACGATGGCGAACACACCGCGCACCTCATCCACCTGCTTGGACACATCGAAGCCGCCGGCAGCGGTGGCTCAATCAACCAGGTCATGCGCGAACACGCGAGAATGACGGCCGTTGAGCTGGTCGAAGATTCAGATGTTGTAAGGTCGGCGGTGGAGGCGGGCGAGTTGAAGGTGATCCCGGCCTACTACGAGATCGCCTCCGGGCGCGTCGTGTTCCTGGACGACTAGGCATGCGCATCTGGGTTGACGCCGATGGCTGTCCGAACGCCGTAAAGGAGATGATCTTCAAGGCTGCGAAGCGGCGCGCAGTGCAGACCACCCTGGTGGCGAACCGCGTCGTTGGACACCCGCAAAGTCCCTGGATTTCGTCGATCGTCGTTGCCTCAGGTATGGACGTGGCCGACGATTGGATCGCCGATCATGTAGAGGCGACAGACCTCGTCATCACCTCGGATATCCCCCTCGCCGCTCGTGTTGTCGAGCTGGGCGCGACCGGAATCAATCCCCGCGGTGAGGAATACACCGAAGCGAATGTTCGTGAGCGATTGAGCGTACGAGACTTCATGGCCGACCTTCGCGAGACCGGCGTGCGAACGGGAGGCGCTCGACCATTCGGCCCGCGTGACAGGCAGAACTTTGCGAACGCGCTGGACCGAATTCTGACCCGCGCGCTCCCGGGCTGAGGGTGCATGCCGGCAGCGTATGCTGCATGAAGTCGTGGTGGTCGTAGTTCTTGCCGCCCCCAGATGGTACAGACGCTGGTCAGTTCCGGCCTCACGACAATGGTGCAGACGATGACAGAGACAACACCCGGCGGCTGGCAGGTCATCGACCGTGAAGCAGGGGTCCTTACCTACAAGTACACCTTCACGAAGAATGGCACCGCGAATGCATTCGCCGCGCGAATGCCCGGCGGAAAGATGCTGGTCCTGAGCCCGCCCTGCAACATCGACGAAGGCGTCTTCGCTGACCTGCTGGAGTTCGGTGATGTCGGTGCGGTCGTGGCAACCAACGGCTTCCACCACATGGGACAGGCCGAGTGGAAAGCGCGCTTTCCCAATGCTCGATTCTTCGCGCCGTCGAAGGCAATCGCACGTATCGCAAAGAAGAACCCGGACGCCGGTGAGCTGGAGCCTCTGAGCGAGCTACAGCCCATGTTGAATGACGAAGTCGGGGTTGGTGAAGCGCCCGCGACGAAGTGCGGAGAGACCTGGGGCTGGGCCCGAATCGACGGCGGTTACGCCTGGTTCGGCTCCGACATCATCGCAAACATGCCCAGCCTGCCACCGAAGTTTCCGGTCCGCATGATGTTCAAACTAACGGGCAGTGCACCGGGATACCGCCTGTTCGGCCTCGCGTTGATGGCCATTATCAAGAACAAGAAGGTGGCACTCGCCGCCTTTCGCGAAGCGCTGCACGCGCATCCGCCGACCGTCGTCGTGCCGGCCCACGGAGACATCAATGCGTCGCCGGACGTCGCCGCAAAAACGGACGAATTGCTGGCGGCCGCGCTCTGAGACTCACATGGTTTCGCATCCCCAGATTCTGAACCTTCACGGGGCAACGCGTTTGCCCTTCAAACAACGACAGAGCCGGACGGTGGCGTCGGCGAGGCCGTCGTGAGATTCCGGGCGAGCTGACCATTGCGAGACTTCGCGACGTCATGAATCCGCAGCCAACGATCGTCTGGTTCCGCGGCAAGGACCTGCGAATCGCAGATCACGCGCCCCTGTGCGCCGCTCTCAAGCGCGGCGGCCCCGTGATTCCACTCTTTGTTCTTGAGCCCCGATACTTCTCCGGAGATTCGCCGGAACGAGCCCCCCACCGCCTGCAGTTTCTGATCGACTGCCTGCATTCCCTCGACAGAAACCTGCGGAGTCGTGGCTCGCGGCTGATTGTGGTCGAGGGGCCCGCAGAGGCGGCGCTCCCGGAGCTCTGCCGACGCTGGAACGCAGGCCGTATTCACGTGCATCGCGCCGTCGAACCGAGCGCCCGCCGCCTGTTTGCAACGGTGGACGCCGGCGCCGACGCTGAGCTTGTTTGTTTCGAGGGCGAAACCCTGGCGGCGCCGGGAAGCATACGAACCGGCAGCGGTGATATGTACTCGGTGTACACACCTTTTGCGCGCGCCTTTCGGGACCGCGTCTCGGTTCAGCCGAGCCTGCCCGCACCGAGGCAACTGCCGCCGGTGGCTGATGAGATCGCATCACTGCCGATTCCCAGCTGTAGCGAGCTTCGACTCGAGGCCAACGTGAGTTTGATCGGCGGCGGCGAGGCGGCGGCGCGCACCCGGCTCAACGACTTCATCGCCACGCGCATGCACGAGTACCCGGAAGGCCGCGATCGGCTGGACCGCACCGGCACCAGCCGAATCTCAGCGGACCTGAAGTTTGGTACAATCTCACCACGTTTGGTTTGGAACGCGGTAGCAGGTTCCAAAGCGGACACCAGCGGAGAAGGTGCGGACAAGTTCCTCAGCGAAATCCTGTGGCGCGAGTTCTCCTACCACACACTGTGGGAGCGCCCTCACCTGCTCACGAAGCCTTTTCGCCCGCAATTCTCCGGCTTTCCGTGGGACTTCAACCCCGACTGGTGGCAGGCCTGGTGCAGCGGCCACACGGGCTATCCGCTGGTCGATGCGGCGGCTCGGCAACTGCTCGGCGAGGGCTACGTACACAACCGCGCGCGAATGATCGCAGCGAGCTTCCTCTGCAAGCACCTGTTAATCGAATACCGCTTCGGCGAAGCCCATTACATGCGCCACCTGGTTGACGGAGACTGGGCGCAGAACAACGCCGGCTGGCAGTGGTCGGCTGGATGTGGCTGCGACGCCCAACCCTGGTTTCGCGTATTCAACCCGATGACACAGGGGCGCCGGTTTGACCCGAGCGGCGACTACGTCAGGCGTTGGGTGCCGGAGCTGGCCGCGATGCCGGCGCGCTACATTCACGCTCCATGGGAGGCCACGGATGCCATTCTCGCCGACGCTGCCGTCCGACTCGGTGACACCTACCCGCGGCCCATTGTGGACCATCGTGCCGCCCGCGCGCGCTTCCTCGACCTTGCGGGCGCAACACTGAAGGCGAATCCCCAGCCCACCGTCTGATGGAACGGCCTGCGGCAGGATGCCGGATTCAGGGGGGCCGCTGCCTTCATTGAGCTGCCGTGAACTCCAATACGCCGTCTTCGAGTTTCGTGTGCCGGAACATCCGTCGGTCGAGCAGGTAGTTCTGATGCAGTCGCCACGGAGCGCGGTCGCCCTGCCACGGCACTGTACCGATGGCCCTCTGAATGTACCCGGACTTGAAGTCGACTACCGGAAGTCTCTTAACAGTCGGGTCGTTGAGCCTCGGACAGAAGACGCCGTATCCCCTGTGATCCATGTAATTGATCAGCCGACAGACGTACTCGATGGACAGTTCTGCCTTCAGGGTCCATGAAGCGTTTGTGTACCCCGTACACAGCACCGCATTGGGTACGTCGTTCATCATCGAGCCCTTGTAGAGAAGCCTCTCTCCCGGGTTTACGTCCTCGCCGTCGACGCTCAGCGTCCCGCCACCCATCAGCTGAAGCTCCAGTCCGGTCGCAGTCACAATGATGTCCGCCGGAATTTCAGCGCCGGATTTCAGGCGAATCCCCGTCGCTGTGAAGCGTTCGATGTGGTCCGTAACAACAGAGGCGCGCCCTTCGTTGATCGCGACAAAAAGATCCCCGTCGGGAACCATACAAACACGCTGGTCCCAGGGGTCGTAGCTCGGCGTAAAGTGCTTCTCTACATCGTAGCCGTCCTTCATCGCCGCTTTCACTTCGCCCACCAGGTTCTTCGCGACAAAGCCCGGCGCACGGCGCGCGAGCTGGTACGTGAGCAGCTGGTACATCACGTTCTTCGCACGAATCAGCTCGTACGCGACCTTCTCGGGCAACAGCTTCTTGAGTCGCTCGGCTTTGGTGTCCACCTGCGGCATGGATACTACGTAGGTCGGAGAGCGCTGCAGCATCGTTACGTGTGCGGCGGTCTTTGCCATCTCAGGGACCAGCGTCACCGCGGTGGCCCCGCTGCCGATGACGACAACTCGCTTGTTTGCGTAGTCGAGGGACTCGTCCCAGAACTGCGGGTGCACGATTGTACCCTGAAAGTCATCCTGTCCGACGAAGTCAGGCTGATACGCGCCGTCGTAGCGATAGTAGCCGCTGCACCCGATCAGATAATTGCAGGTCAGCCGTTGCAGCGCCCGCTTACCTTTCACCTTCGAGACGACGGTCCACTGCTGCTTCTCACTGGACCACTCCACACGACGTACGCGGGTATTGAACCGAATCTTCTCGTCGATCCCGTTCTCTGCAGCCGTCTCGTTCAGATACTCAAGAATCGCAGGTCCGTCGGCGATGGCCTGCGCGTTCTTCCAGGGCTTAAAGGAAAAGCCCAGGGTATACATGTCGGAGTCACTGCGAATCCCGGGATACCGAAACAGGTCCCAGGTGCCGCCGAGTGCCTCTCGCGCTTCCAGGATCGCGTAGGTCTTCGTCGGGCAGGTCTTCTGCAGATGATAGCCGGCGCAGATGCCGGAGAGTCCGGCGCCGACAACGATTACGTCGTAATGCTTCGCTTCAGTCATGCCGGCGCTATACAGGCAGACGATGACGTTGGCGAGTGACGGTGGCGATATGGAGGGGGAGCGGGCGTGCCCGGTTCGAGCTTGAACAGAGGGCTGCGGCTGCTCCGCGGAACCCGGGGCGAGACCCTTGCGGCGGCGCTCACTTTGACCGGGTGCGGCGCAGGCGAAACGGACCGGCACCTTTGGGTTGATGCTTCCGGCGCACCCGGTCATCGTGCCTTCGCAGAAGCACGCGCGCTGTCGGGAGGCACCTATTCGTGCGTAGTTCTGAGTCTGCACAGCGCGTCCGTCGCGACCTCTGACGAGCGTGGCGTCGGCGGCGTTGACGCGGATATGATCGCCCTCTGCCAGGGCTTCGTCTCCGGCGGCGGGCTGCTGATCCTGCGCATGGACGAAGCCACAGAGTCGGGGGCCTCGGACCTGGTCGTGCACCCCTACTCCGGCGATGATGTGAAGCCGCGCTTTGAGGCCAGACTCGCAGCGCTTCTGGAGTCGGCCCCTCCGGACGCCGGGGACCCGGCGGCGACCTGGGCGACGAAAGCAAGCGCGGACCAGGACCGGGTGGTCAGCGAGCTGCTCAGAAGCTGGTCAGACCCGCCGCGTTCCGCAGGACACGCTTCACGCCACGCGTTGATAGCCCCCCGAGGGCGGGGAAAGTCCGTCGCGCTCGCGCGAGCACTGGGCGCGCTTTCCCCAGGCACACGGATCGCCATCTGCGGAAGTACACCGAGCGCAACAGCGACCCTCGTCGCGCACACGCCTGCACTGGCGGAGCGCCTCATGACACCCGAGCGCCTGTGCGCGGAAGCCGGCTACGATGTAGTCGCCGTCGACGAGGCCGCGCAGATACCGGTCGCGACGCTGAAGCGCATGGTCGCGAGGCAGCGGGATGCCCACCTCGTCTTCGCGACGACCACGGACGGCTATGAGGGTACGGGCGGCGGTTTCGTCCTGCGATTCCTGGAGTGGCTGAAAGCCGAGGGCGGCTCGGTTCTTTCGATGGATACGCCGATTCGGTGGGCCCCGAATGACCCGCTGGAAGAGCTGATGAATCGCGCGCTCCTGATGCGATCGGCCGCGGCGCCCATCACAGGCGACCCGGGCGGGTTTCGACTGAAAGAGCTGGGTCAGGACGCGCTGGCAGCTGACGAGTCGCTGCTCGCGCAGGTCTACGGGCTCCTCAAACACGCGCACTATCGGACGACGCCGTCGGACCTGCGACGCATCATGAACGCCCCGAATCTACGCCTGCACGTCGCCGAAGCGGATTCCGGTGTGCTCGCGGCGAACCTCATCGCGCTGGAAGGCGCGCTGCCCGGCGCGCTCTGCCGTGAGCTATACCTGGGCAAAAGGCGCGTGCGCGGCCACGCCCTTGCCGACCTGCTCGTCACACACGGCGGTCATGTTCAGAGCGGCGGCCTGCGTGCAATACGCTCCGTCCGTATCGCAACGCACCCGGACGCACGGCGACGGCAGATCGCGAGGAAGCTCACCGAGCATATGCACAGCGGGTACGCCCCGGACTACTTCGGCACGATGTTCGGGGCGACACCCGAGCTCATTCGTTTCCGGCGCACCTGCGGCTACGAGGTTGTTCGGCTCGGCGTATCAGCGGGCGTACGCTCCGGCGAGCCGACCGTCGCGATGATGCGTGCCGCAAGCGACGCCGGCCGCGCGCTGTTGGCGGCACTCCGCTCTGAGCTGGCGCGAGACCTGCCGGAGCAGCTGCGCCTCATGTGCGCAGATGACGTTGTCACGTTGGCCCCCGAACTGATCGAGAGCATCACCGCGGACCTTCCTCTGCCCTCGCCCTTCACCGAAGCTGTTGAGGACGAAGCGATCAGCGCCTGGGCCCTCGGGCCGCGGCCCTTCGAATTGCGTGCAGAGGCGATCCGACGCCGGCTTGATCGATATCCGCGCTTCCTGGCGAAGCTGCCGGAGGACTGCAGGGTCATGTTGACTACGCGCCTCTTCGAGAGACGCAGCTGGGCCATCGCAGCACAGGCAGCCGAGCAGCCGAGCGTACGCGCGGCGATGCGCAGGCTGCGGCGCGCAGTGAAGCATCAGCTCACAGTCGAAGGCGTAGCGGAGCAAATCCGCCGCGAAGGCTGACCGGCGGGCGCGCCTGCGCTCAGCGCTCGGGCGGTGGGGTTCCAAGGGTTAGGTATGGGTCGATGATCTCTGCATCGCCCTCGAAGTGCGTCTCAAGGAAGTGCAGCCAGGCCTCGATGCCCTGATCGCTTGAGGGCGTCGAGCTGTGGCCGGCTTCGCGCCAGGTGCCGTTCTTCTGGATGTAATCAAACTGTAGGATCCCGGCGGTAACCCCCTCGCCGATGTTGTTCGACACCGGCGCCGCCTGCTCAGGCACAACACCGATCTTCCGAATCACAGTCGAGATGTGGGGCAGTCCCAGCGCACGCGCGAGAAAGAAGTTTGTCGGCTCGGGGACCGTGTCATCGTCAATCGCCATGCCTGCGAGCACGTCCGGCGGATCAGACTGCACAAGCCGGTCCTGCAACACGTGGGGGCCGTAATTGCCGCCGTCGCCACGCTCGATCACAGTCTGGAGCAATACCCAGAACCGCGCCAGCTCTCCATCGTCGACCCCCGGTGGTCTGGCGATCATGATCAATGGTGTGAAGGTCTCGCTGAACTGAACAATGTCGATGACGCGCGCTCCGCCGACGGTCAGCACCGCAGCGCTGATCTCTTCGGAGAGCGCGAGCAGCTCCGGCCCCATGATCGCTCCAAGCGAAGCGCCAAGATAGGTAAGCCGGTTCGGGTCCAGGTCGATCGCGTCGTCCTGATCGACATCGATTCCGCTCGTGATCAGGTCGACCAGCGCAAGCTTGTCGTAGGTAGACTGCCTCCAGTTGTCGCGAAGGATGAGGGAGTCGAAGCCGAGCGGCGAGCCCAGGGTCAGGCCAAAGAACTGCTGCAACACTTCGAGCACTTCGGATGAGCCGCCACCCGGATGCTCGCCATGGGCCGGCGCATCAATCGAGACCGTCGCGATGCCCAGGGGCGCCGCATGTCGCGCGAGCTCTTCGGCCTGCCGGCGATCTCCGGTCAGGCCGTGCCCGAAGATCATGGTGGGATACGGAGGGCCGCCAAACTCGCCGGCCTGCAGCGGCAGATACACCTGTACCCGCAATGCGTAGTCGCCTGCGGGACCACGGCCATCGTAGTCAATGATGTGCCCGTTGCTGTCCCGATACTCTCCCGCGGCGAAGGTGAGCACACACTCCTTCCACCGCGAGGTCTCGGCGCAGCCTTCGTTGGTCGCAATGACGTGCTCGCGGATTCGAATCTCGTCCGCGATTGCAGCGGACTCATTCCAGGTCGACTGTGTGGTAAATACGGTGATCCCGGCGATCTCACCGGCACCCAGGATGGCGCCGGCGTCTTCGAACGCGACAATGGCATCGGCCACCCGGGCCTGTATTGCGTCCAGGACGGGGTCAGCCGTCCCGTTGAGGACCGCGTCCATGGCGACGCTTCGAACGACCGGGTGCCCGTTGTCGCTGAGAATTGCGTCGGTGAAAGCAGCAACCGCCTGCGTGTTCGGAGGCAGCGGAATCATGGGTCGCAGGATCAGCGACGACGACCCACGAACCACGATGGTCTCGACGGGGACGCGCTGCAGTGCGCCGGCGCTGTCAAACCACCCGAAGATGATGGGGCTCGTGTTGAGAGCTGTCTCTTCGCCGGAGGGAACGGAGTCTGCGTCCAGCGGCCTCGTGAAACGAAAGTACGCGCCGGCGGTGGTTCCGAAGCCATCGAGGGTGTTCATGTCCCCGAAGACTTCGTCCAGAGGCGCCGGCTGCTCACCGATTTCCGACAGGCGATCTTCGGTCATGTCGACACGCAGACCCGTGACCGTGGTCGGATCTTCGACGGTGAAGAAGTCATCCGGAAAGGAGTACAGGCCGCCCGAGAGCTGATCATGGAGCAGAATGGCGACAAGCGCGCAGTCGGCCTCGCAGTCTTCGCCGACCTCGCAGAGCTCGTCGCCGCACACCGAGCCGCTGGAATCACCGCCGCCATCGCGGGAGTCACTGTCGGAATCGCCGCCGCCGTCGCGGGAGTCTGACACGTCAGCCGCGTCACCGGTACCTGTGTCCGCGGCGCCATCATCATCGTCGTTGCAACCGTAACCGAGCACAGTGAGCGCCAGGACACACACAAGTGTACGTACCCGGCGAGCGACCTTTGCTGACGTCATGACTCTACTCCCGCGTAGCCGCATCCCTGCGAAAAGCCCGGGCGTCGCGGCGATTTCTACCTGCTCCCCCTGCGTGCAGCGGCTTGTGGGTCGTGCGCCCCCTGCGCACAGGGCGTGCGCAAGCTGGAGACACTGAGGCCTCCGCCCGCTGCGCCCATCCAGTGCACAGTCGTCGGCTCAGCTCCCTCGCGCAAGCCCGACGTACATTCTCGGCAGCCCAACGCTGCATTCCGTGGAGATTGGGAGCGCTGTGGCGCCTGAAGCTTGACCCGCGGTGGTCGCTGATTAGTCGTGGTGCGCGCTGCTGGAATTCCCTGGCAAACCAGTCAACAATCGGATCGATGAAAGCAGAAGTACGCTGGCAGGGAGCCGTTCAGTTCGAAGCGAGCTCAGGATCCGGCCACACGATAACCACAGACGGCCCCAAATCGTCTGGGGGCGTAAACGCCGGCCCGCGGCCCATGGAGCTCGTCCTGATGGGCGTGGCCGGTTGTGCCGCATACGACGTGGTGTTCATTCTCGGCAGGCAGCGCGAGAAGGTCACAACCTGTGTTGCTCAGATAGAGGCAGAGCGTGCCGAAGACCCTCCAAGGGTGTTCACAAGGATTCGCATGCACTTCGTCGTGTCCGGCGAAGACCTGAACGAGGCGAAGGTGGGGCGCGCCGTTGAGCTCAGCGCGCAGAAGTACTGCTCAGCGTCGATCATGCTGAAGCGTGGTGGCGTCGAGATCGAGCACAGCTTTGAAGTGGTTGACGGCCCCGATGCCACGCCCGAGGCGGAGCCGGACACATCGTCGAGCACCGCGCCCGATAGCAAGAGAGGCTAACTCGTGGACATCATTGATGACATCTCTGAGCTGGTGGGACGAACTCCGCTTTTTGAGTGCAAGAAGCTCTTCCCGGACTCTCCCGCGCGTATCCTGGCGAAACTCGAGCAGTGCAACCCGATGTCGGTCAAAGACCGGCCGGTTCGCCACATCATCGAGAAGTCTCTGGCAAACGGGACCATCACCCACGAAACCGAGCTTGTAGAAGCCAGCAGCGGAAACACCGCGATCGCGATCGCGATGTTCGGCGCCGCACAGGGCTTCCCTGTTCGCATCTACATGAGCGAGCTCTGCAGCCGTGAGCGCTTTCAGATCCTGAACTCCTTCGGCGCGACGGTCGTGCTGACGCCCGGCTCCGAGCACACCAAGGGCGCGAGAGCACGGGCGCTGGAGTATTGTGAGGCAAACTCGCACCGCGCGTTCTTCATCAATCAGCACTCCAACCCGGACAACGCAGAGGCCCACTACCTGAGCACGGGTCCTGAGATCTGGGAGCAGTGCGACGGCGAGCTGGACGCGATGATTATCGGCCTCGGCACATCGGGGACCTTCGAAGGGCTCTCGCAATTCTTCAAAGAGCAGGATGAGAGTGTCCAGATCATCGGCTTCGAGCCGGCGTCGAGCCCGGTCTACTCCGGCGGCGAGATGGCAAAGCACCGACTCATCGGCATCGGTCCGGGCTTTGTAACCGAGAACTTCAACCGCGGGCGCTCACGTATGGATGAGCTGATGCTGGTCTCGGACGACGACGCCTTTGCGATGACCAAGAAGCTGGCGATGGTCGAGGGCATCATGGCCGGCGTCACCTCGGGGGCGGCCCTGTGGGTCGCCGAGCAGCTGGCGCAGCGCCCTGAGTACGCGGGCAGGACCATCGGCTGCATCATCTGCGATAGCGGCGAGCGCTATCTCACGGTGGATGGTCTCTTCCCGGTCGACAACCTGATTCGACAGGACTGCTGACCTCGCCTGCACGGCTCTGGGGCCGTAACCTCGGGCGACGCCGAAGTCCGTGCTGCCACCAAATCCCTGCCCGCGACGAAGCGGTCTCAGTCGCAGCCACAGTCAGGCGTGCTGCACGTCAGTCGCACCGCCAGGTCATACTCGCCTTCGTCATCAAATGCGCTGGAGCCGTCGGCGACGATGATGATCCAGCCGTCTCGGGGCGCGACATAGGTTGTCTGATGGCGAGTTTCACGGTCCTCGCAATACACCCGATTGCCACACGAGGTGTCGTCGCAGCCGTTGTTCTCGAAGATCTTCAGCGTGCCGCTCCAGCTGAACTCGTCGAAGCTGCACGGGTCACCGGTCTCATAGTCGAGTGACACGGTCTCGCCCTCACGCATGTACAGGCGAAAGGTCTGGTCGTTGTTGGCGTCCCAGCAGTCGCCGGAGCTGTCGAATCGATCGCGAGCACCGCAGGTGTCGCCCGAGACGTTGATGCCCGGATTGTTCGCCGACACGCGCCCCAGGACCCGGGCATTGGAGCAGCCATCCGTGCTCTGGGTTCCGGTAACGCACGCCGCTGCCGGGGGCGGGCAGCCTTCATCACCGAGGCAGGTACCGTCTGCCTGGCACACATCGTCGTCGGTGAGGGCGTTGCCGTCGTCGCAGGCGCCGCCCACGTTCTTGGCGCTCGCGGCACACTGCGAGGTACCATCGCAACTGAAGGTCTGGCAGGCGGTGTCCATGCCTGTGCAGTCGATCGCCGTACCCGGCTGGCAGACGGCGCCGGCCGCACAGACGTCGCCCCAGGTGCAGGGGTCCCCGTCATCGCAGGCGGTACCTGTCAGTGGGAACTCATCACAGGTGCTTGTGCCGTTGCATTCGCGGTCGATGCAGAGGCTGTCGACACAGGTGGTCGCTGTGCCGGAGCCGCAGTTGCCGGCCGCGTCACAGCGGTCATTGTAGGTGCAGAGATCGCCGTCGTTGCACACGGCTCCGGTGTTCGGAATTACGGTGCAGGACGCGCTGCCATTGCACTCGCGGTCGGCGCAGGCCGTGTCCGTGCAATCTACCGAGGTGCCTCCGCAGCTGCCGGATGCGCACCGGTCAGAGTGGGTGCAGCTGTCACCGTCATCGCAGGCGTTGGCCTGGCGCCAGGCCCAGACAGAGCCGACGTTGGTGCACCAATAGGTCGAGCCGCCACAGCTGACCTCCTGGCAGGGGTTGTTGCTGATCGCGTCGCAGCGATAGGTCGTGCCGCCGCTGCAGCTCCCTACCGCGCCGGCAGCACCGCAGCCGCTGCATGACGCCCCGGCAGAGAGCTCGTTCGCGCCGCAGCTGTCAGGACAGGCGCTCGCTTCGGTCTGACACCCGGCACCGTCTGCACAGGTCCCGACGCAGCATTCGTTGCCTTCCCCCGGCCCGCAGGTCGGCGGCAGGGTCCCGGCGCAGTTGCCGGCGCCGTCACAGCGGTCGTTTGTACTGCACGCCTCTCCGTCGTCGCAGAAGATTCCGTCGTCATAGAACTCGCAGGCTCCTGCGCCATCACACCATCCGGTGGTGCCGCAGCTTGCCGCAGCGGTCTGGGTGCACTCGCCTTCGGGATCCGCGAGGGTGCCATACGGCGAGCAGGTGCCTTCGGTCCCGGCGAGGCCGCAATTCTCGCAGACGCCATCGCAGGCCTGGTCGCAGCAGTACCCGTCGACGCAGGCGAGGCCCTCACACACTGCCACCGCGTTCGCGACCGTGCACGCGCATCCGGGACCCAGGCAGCCGACATCCGGTGTGTCGGGCTGTGTGTCCGCCGTGTCGGCCACGTCAGGCGGGTCGACGACTTCAGGTTCGTCCTGCACGTCGTTCACGTCGGCTACATCTGCGACGTCCAACTCTTCGCCGGTATCCGAGACTTCGGCACCGACATCAGCCGGTGTCGTGTCCTGACGGTCGGTGTCCTGCGTACGAACATCCGGGACGGGACGGCCCGCATCTGCTCCGTCGTCGGGGGTCGCGCCGGCACACGCGGCAAGACCCAGAGCCAGACAACATATCACCAATGACCGCATAAACATCCGCAACTCCGCCACTATCTGGCCGTCGTAACCATCCCAATCCATCTTCAATGCCGGCAGTGTATCAGGAGTTCTGTGGATTCAGGAACTCGATTGGCGACGACTCAGAACCCGTCGATGATCGCGTTCAACGTTGCGCTGGGGCGCATCGCGGCCGCCGCGCGGGCATCATCCGGGTCGTAGTAGCCGCCGATGTCCATCGGAGGCCCCTGCACCGCGTTCAGTTCTGCCACGATCTTCGCCTCGTTTTCTTCCAGGCTTGCTGCCAGAGGCGCGAAGCGCTCAGCGAGCTCGGCGTCCGTGCTCTGGTCGGCCATCGCGCGTGCCCAGTACATCGCGAGATAGAAGTGGCTGCCGCGGTTATCGAGCTCTCCCACCTTTCTGGAAGGCGACTTGTTGGTCAGCAGGTATTTCGTCGTCGCGTCGTCGAGGGTCTCTCCCATGATGCGAGCACCCGGGATCGAGTAGCGATCGCCGAGGTGATCGAGGGAGACGGCCAAGGCGAGGAACTCGCCGAGCGAGTCCCAGCGCAGATGGTTCTCCTTGTTGAACTGCTGCACATGCTTGGGCGCAGAGCCGCCGGCTCCGGTCTCGAAGAGTCCACCGCCGGCCATCAGGGGCACGATGCTGAGCATCTTGGCGCTGGTTCCCAGCTCGAGAATTGGAAAAAGGTCAGTGAGGTAGTCGCGTAGCACGTTTCCGGTCACCGAGATCGTGTCCTGGCCGCGGCGGATTCGCTGCAGCGAGAACTTCGTCGCCTCGACCGGCGACTTTATGTGAATCTCGAGGCCGCGGACGTCCTCTTCGTTCAGGCTTTCGCGCACCCTGGCGATGAGCTGCGCGTCGTGCTGCCGCTCCTCATCGAGCCAGAAGACCGCCGGCGCGCGTGTAGCGCGGGCCCGCGCGATCGCCAGCTTCACCCAATCCCGAATCGGCGCGTCTTTTACCTGGCAGGCGCGCCAGATATCGCCGGCCTGCACCTGATGCTCGGTCAGCACTGCGCCATCGCCGGCAACAATTCTCACCACACCATCAGCGGCGATCTCAAAGGTCTTGTCGTGTGAGCCGTACTCTTCGGCCTTCTGCGCCATCAAACCGACGTTCGGAACGCTGCCCATCGTCGTCGGGTCGAAGGCACCGTTCGCTCGGCAATCGTCGATGACCGCCTGGTAGAGGCCCGCGTAGCTGCTGTCGGGAATGACCGCGAGGCAGTCCTGTTGCCTGCCTTCGGCGTTCCACATCTGGCCCGATGTACGAATCATCGCCGGCATGGAGGCGTCGATGATCACGTCGCTGGGCACATGCAGGTTTGTGATTCCGCGGTCCGAGTCCACCATCGCGAGGTCCGGTCCGGCCGCATATACCGCCTTGATTTCTGCTTCAATTTCCGCGCGCTTATCTTCAGAGATCTCATCCAGCTTCTCAACAAGGTCACCAAAGCCATTCTTCACATCGACGCCCAGCTCTTCGAAGAGCTCGCCGTGCTTCTCGAAGAGGTCAGCAAAGTAGACTTCAACCGCGTGGCCGAAGATGATCGGGTCCGAGACCTTCATCATCGTCGCCTTCATGTGCAGCGAAAAAAGTACGCCGGTGTCACGGGCCACTTTCACCTGCTCTGCAAGGAAGGCTACGAGCTGCGCGCGGCTCATGTAGGTGGCGTCGATGATCTCGCCGGCCTGCAACGGCAGGTCTGCCTTGAGTACCGTGACGCTTCCGTCGGCCCCCACGTGCTCAATACGGGCATTCGTTGCATCGTCGACCGTCACCGAGAGCTCGTTCGCGTAGAAGTCCCCGGCGCTCATGGTGGCGACAGCGGTCTTCGAATCTGCGCTCCACGCGCCCATGCGGTGGGGATTGGCGCGGGCATACTCTTTGACGGCCTTGGGCGCGCGACGATCCGAGTTTCCTTCGCGAAGCACCGGGTTTACGGCGCTGCCCTTCACGCGGTTGTAGCGCGCCAGAATCGAGCGCTCTTCATCCGTCTCGGGCTCATCGGGGTAATCCGGCAGCGCATAGCCCTTCGCCTGCAGCTCCTCGATGGCCGCCTTCAGCTGGGGCACAGAGGCGCTGATATTCGGCAGTTTGATGATGTTTGCCGCCGGCGTCTTCGCCAGATCACCCAGCTCTGCGAGATGGTCGTCCACCCGCTGCTCATCGGTGAGAGCGTCCGGGAACACCGCGAGAATTCGGCCTGCAAGCGAGATGTCGCGGGTCTCGACGTGCACACCGGCAGCTCCGGCAAATGCCTGAATAATAGGCAGAAGTGACCAGGTGGCGAGCGCGGGGGCTTCGTCAGTCTTCGTGTAAATGATCGTAGGTGTAGCGGACATGCGGCACTCCGGCAGGTTCTGTGGCGGTGGCCCGGGCGGTATCGCGCGTTCCGGACCTGAAACTCGGCGGCACCGATGAAGCACATTCCGGCGTCGATCTCCACAGCGCGCGAAGGGGGACACCGGGATCCTGCGGTGCTATCCTCTGTGCCACACGATCAACGCGGAAGGATCCGGCTATGAGCGAGACCCAGGCGCTACAATCTCTTGAAGGTCAGGCGTATATCTCGCTGGAAACGTTCAGAAAGAACGGCAGCGGCGTGAAAACCCCGGTCTGGTTCGCACGGGTCGACGACCACATCGTGGTCTACACCATGGCGGACTCGTACAAGGTGAAACGACTGCGACGAAACCCCGCGTGCCGAATCGCAGCCTGCAATGTTAGCGGTAGTAAGATTCTCGGAGACTGGCACGCCGGCACCGCAACGCTCCTCGGCGATGGCGATGAGAGCCGCACCAGGGATGCGTATCGCGCGCTGGGAAAGAAGTACGGCATGCAGAAGGCGATGTTGGACGCCGGTGCAAAGCTGCGCTCTATCCTGCGCCCCCAGAAGAAGCGCCTCGTGATGGAGATTCGCTTCGACGCAGCATCCCCCTGAGGAGGACCATGGCTTCCGATCGTTCCATGCAGCTGCTGCCCGCGACCGCGAGTGACTACCGAGAGCTCGCCCGAAAACGGGTGCCTCGACAGCTCTTCGACTACGTGGACGGCGGCGCCTACGACGAGATCAGCCTCCATGAGAACATCGCAGCCCTGCAGCAGATACGACTGCGTCAGCGCGTGATGCGCGACGTGTCGTCGATCAACCTGAGTACCGAAGTCTTCGGGCGCCGTTGGTCTTTGCCTGTCGCCCTCGGTCCGGTCGGGCTTATCGGCATGTTCGCACGACGCGGCGAAGTGCAGGCTGCTCGCGCTGCTGACGCGGCGGGCGTCCCCTTCTGCGAGTCCACCGTCTCCATCTGCCCTGTCGAAGAGGTCGCAGCGGCGACGAACAATCCGCTGTGGTTTCAGCTCTACGTGATGCGCGACCGCGGGTACGCCGAGGGGCTGATGGCCCGTGCGACAGCGGCGGGCTGCGAAGTGCTCGTGCTCACCGTCGATCTCGCGGCTGTGGGGGCGCGGTACCGCGACACCCGAAACGGAATGGTGGAGTCGCCGAGCCTGCCGGGGCGCCTGCGCAAAGCCTGGGACATCGTCAGCCATCCCCAGTGGCTCGTAGATGTCGGCATCCGCGGCAAGCCTCTGACCTTCGGCAATCTGGAGCAGGCGGTGCCCGGCGCCCGCAAGCCACAGGACTTTAAGGAATGGGTCGACTCCCAGTTCGACCCGGGTGTCACGTGGAAGGACATCGAGTGGGTGCGCAGCCACTGGGACGGACCGGTCGTCGTCAAAGGCGTCATGGATCCGGAGGACGCGCGCGCTGCTGTCGACGCCGGCGTTGATGGCATCGTCGTCTCGAATCACGGCGGCCGGCAGCTGGACGGCGTGAAGAGCTCCGCCGAGGTGTTGCCCTCGGTGGTTGAGGCCGTCGCGGGCCGTGCCACCGTGCTCGCCGACGGAGGAATCCGCACCGGCCTCGACGTCGTAAAGATGCTCTCACTCGGTGCTGATGCCTGCCTCCTCGGACGCGCCTGGGCCTTTGCCCTCGCCGCGGCCGGCGAAGCCGGGGTCCGTCACGTGCTCAACGTCATCGAGCGGGAGATGCTCGTCGCGATGGCGCTGACGGCTACCACCGACGTTGGCGATCTCGGGCCGCACACGCTGGATCCCTGATGGGTGCCTCTTCCGCCTACAGTGGGCACGCCCTCCTCGGTGGGAACCTCAGTGACCCGGCGTTGTCCCTGTTACAACCATGACGCAACGAGCGAACGAAGCGGAGCACACGGAGAAGACGGCATGACGACGACGAAACCTGTAGAAACGACGTGCAGCGCTGTGCTCGCTGCAGTCGCCGTGTTCCTGGCGGCGGCCGCGTTGTCCACCGCGGCCTCTGCGGACGCCCTGCCGCCAAACGTGCGGGTCATCGAGTACACCTTCACCGTCGACAACATCGACGAGTTTCCTGACCACGTCTTCGTGATCTCTCCGACAACAAATTCGGGATTCGGGTACGTGTACGACCCCGAGGTCGGACCACCCCGGGCGCTGATCGCCGAGGGTCGCCGCGGCGAGCCCTCGCGTCTCCTGGCGTTTCCGCGCGCGTCCTTCGAAGCGGCAAACCCCGAGCCGGTCATGCACCCGCACGGGATCAACGACGCGATGGTCCAGGTGGTTCCCAACACACGGGGCGTATCGCTGCGCGCCGAGCAGCCGTTGACGCTGCACCGGCAGGTCCGCCCCTCGGACCCTGCCCTCTCCGTCGAACGCGTGTTTCACATTGAAAGCCTGACGGACTCCGAGTTCGTGCTCTCCATTGTCCGCGAGGTGCAGACCAACACGGACGGAACCCTGCAGATCATCATCAGCGACGAGGCGGCGACCGACGGCAACGACGCGCCCGCGAGTCAGGCGCTCGCTGCAGAGGACGACCGCGAAGCGGTGGACGAGGGAGAATCGGCAGCCGCAACAGGCGACGAGGCGCCCGCGACGCAGGAAAGCCGACCGAAGCGGGGCTGCGCGACCGGGCGCGGCGGTTTCGCCGCCGGGATCGCCCTGTGGGCCTTCGGCTCCCTCATGCTGCTCAGGTCGCGCCGGACCTGACGCGCGCGCACCGCGCCGGAGTCACGCGCGGGGGCGCTGATCCGGCCGGACGAACATCCACTCCGTGTCGCTCGATAGCTCCGGGCGAAAGCTGTAGTCCCCGGCGCTGAAGTGCTTGAGGTCCTCGGCGGTGTCGATGCGATTGCGAATCATGTACCGCGCCATCATCCCCCGCGCCTGCTTCGCAGAGAAGCTGATGAAGCGCAGCTCGCCGTCTCGCTCTTCACGAAAGCTGCAGGTGAGCACCGGGCCGTCGAGCTTATCCGTACGGACCGCCTTGAAGTACTCCGCCGACGCGAGATGGACGACCGTGCGGTCGGCGTGGCCCTCCAGCGCATCATTGATTGCACCGGTGATGCGATCGCCCCAGAAGCGGTACAGCGACGGGCCGCGTCGCGTGCGCAGCGCGGTCCCCATCTCGAGACGATAGGGTTGAATCAGGTCGAGGGGCCGAACCACGCCGTAAAAGCCTGAGAGGATGCGTAGGTGGTCCTGCGCCCATGCAAGATCGGCGTCATCGAGGCTGTTTGCGTCGAGTCCGCGGTACGTGTCTCCGTTGAACAGGAAGGCTGCGGGTTTTGCGTTGGCTTCGGTGAAGGGGAACTCGACGCGCTGAAAGCGGTCGCGGTTACGCTTCGCGAGCTCATCGCTGACGCCCATCAGCTTCTGGATCTTCGGTGCCGTCAGACGACGGGTCGTGACGGCCAGCTTCTCGACGTCGTCACCGAGCGCAATCGATGTGGACGGAACACGTCGCTCCATCGGCGACTCGTTCAACAGTTTTGCGGGCGAGACAACGGCGATCATGGGACCTCACGAGAGCGAATCGGTGCGCGCAACGGCGATCTGGTGAGCCGCAGGCCCGGTGTCAACGCTGGGATCGATGGCTCACTTCAGAGCACCACGGCCGCTGCCACCACGCACAGGCTGACCAGCATGATCAACACCTGAATCACACCGCGCAGAGCCGGTCCGGTCCGCTTCGCGGTGACCTGATGCACGCCCGCCAGAATCAAGACCAGCGCTACCAGACCCAGCTTCGTGTGGAGCGCGCCGTCGGACCACGAAAACCCCATCAACTGCACCTGCAGGACGCCGGTAACGATCGCGACGAGCATCGCCGTCCAGCTGAGGCGCGCGAACTGCCGCGCCGACGCACGAAGCAGCTCGATATCGGCACCGGCCTTGCGCAGCGCGACCACAAGCGCCGCCAACGTTACGAGGCCGCCGACCCAGATTGCGACGGCGACAAGATGAAGAAAGCGAACAATGTAGAGTTCCATAGAAGTCGACGGGCCGGAGTCTGGCAAAACGGAGTCGGAGCGACAGCGTCCGACAGCCGGCGGGTTTGCAAACCACGGACAATGCCGCAAGATGCATTGCCGAGGGCCGGCGCTCTGCGATGATCGTCGCAGCCGCCGCGGGCACTCACGGTAGGGGGACCGAACATGCGCAAGACGAACTTCGAATGGCGGGTTGCCACGTGTACCTGTGCCCTTCTGGCCGCGATGGCGCTGTCGGCCTGCGGCGACGACGAGCCGACTTCGGACGCGGACACCGGCGACGATGCGGCAGCCCATGACGCCGACGCCGGCGATAGCGCGGATGACGGCGATGGTGCCGATACGGGGGCTGACGCCGACGACGCGGACAGTGACGGCGATGTTGTTGAGGCACCGACCATCGAGGTCATGACGACCAACGGACCCGTCCGTGGGCGCGCCCGCAACGGACACGTCGCGTTTCTCGGTATCCCCTACGCGGCACCACCGACCGGAGACGCGCGCTTCAAGGCGCCTACCGCGCCCGAGCCGTGGACCGAGACGCTGGTTCTCGGCGGCGACAAGCCCGATCGATGCCCGCAGACAGTCCCGGTTATCGGGGACACCGGCGTCGAGGACTGCCTCTTCGTGAATGTGCACGTGCCACACCCCACGCCCGAGGACGCACCTGTGCTCGTGTGGATTCACGGGGGTGGGTTTACGCTCGGCGAAGGCATGCAGACCGACGGCGGCACCGCCGGCGACATCCTCGCTCGCGAAGAGGGAATCATCGTCGTCAGCATGAACTATCGCCTGGGCGCTCTCGGCTTCCTCGCCCACCCCGCCCTCTCTGCGGAAAATGGTGGAGTCAGCGGAAACTACGGATTCCTCGATCAGGTGGCGGCCCTCGAATGGGTGCGCGACAACGCAGCGGCATTTGGCGGCGACCCGACCCGGGTCACCATCGCCGGTCAATCCGCCGGCGGCATGAGTGTGTGCCTGCACCTGGTGAGCGAGCAGAGCCGTCCGCTGTACCGCGGCGCGATCATCATGAGCGGTCCCTGCCAACGAGGCTTTGCCCTGGCGGACGCCGAAGCCCAGGGCGAGCGCTTTGCCGCCGAGCTGCCGACACCCTGCGATTCCGCTGATGATGTCGCTGCCTGCCTGCGCGCAACGCCGCTAGATGACATCATGTCGACGCTTCCCGGCAGTGACGAGTTCATCACCATCAGCGACGACACCGCCCTGTGGCTGCCCATCATCGACGGAACGGTGATTCCGACAGACAACGCCACGGCCTTTGAAACCGGCAACTTCGCACAGGTACCGATTCTTGCCGGCTACACCGAGAACGAAGGTCGCGTCTTTGCGACGCTTGGCGACACCACCGTCTCAGCCGAGGAGTACGAGCAGGCGCTACGCGACGTCGCTGTCGGTGCCGGCGCCGACCCGGACTCAGTGGTCGCCGCGTATCCCCTCAACGGCGACGACCCTACCCTGCGCTACTTCGATGCGATTGGCGACAGCCTCCTCACCTGCAGCGCGCGTGCCTCAATGCAGGCAATCTCGGCTCATACTGACATGTGGGGTTACTACTTCACCTATCCTGACGCGGGCTTCCAGCTGCCGACAGAGATCGACCTGGGCGCATTTCATTCCGGCGAGGTGCAGTACATTTTCGGACACCCGGCGAGCCTCTTCGAGAGCGAACTTACCGGCGACGACCTCGCACTGCATCACGAAATGCGGCCGATCTGGGGCTCGTTCGTTCGCGACGGAGCACCTGCGACAGACGCCGTTGTTGACTGGCCGCAATACAGCGGGGGCGGCGACCGCTTTCTCGTGTTGGACCGAACTCTCGAGCTCACCACCGCCGCTGCCGCGGATCGCTGCGACGTCTGGCCATAGGCGGCGGGTTCAACGGTGTCGGCACCGAAACTCAGTGCACTTCGGCACCCCAAACACGCTGCAGGAAAGCCTGGCGCCCGGAGCCCCGACGGTAACGCTGATAGTGCTCCGGGTTCGTCCTGTAGAAGTCCTGATGATAGCCTTCGGCTACCCAGAAGGTTCCGGCAGCCTCGACGGGCACGACGATCATGGCGTCGAAGCGGCCGCTTGCTGCGAGCTGCGCTTTGGATGCCTCGGCCAGAGCCCGCTGCGCGTCATCAAGCACATATATCGCCGGCCGGTACTGCTGCCCGCGGTCGGCGAATTGTCCCCCGGCGTCTGTGGGGTCCATAGAACGCCAGAAGACGTCCAGGAGCTCGTCGTAGGTGACCCGTTGGGGGTCGTAGACAACGCGCACCGCCTCAGTGTGTCCGGTGCGACCACCGGAGACCTCGTGGTAGGTCGGACGCTCCTCGCTGCCACCGGTGTAGCCTGAGAGTACCTCGGCGACGCCTTCGATTGCCTCGAAAGGGCCTTCCATGCACCAGAAGCAGCCGCCGGCAAAGATGGCGACCGCCATGCCTTCCGGCGCCGGGTCCGCTTCAGGCTGTCCCGCACCGCTTCCGTGGCCCGGTGATGCGCCCTGCGTCTGGGCGGCCGCGGTGCCGGGGGACCGGCACGCGAGGGCGACCAGCGTCACCGCGACCGCAGCCGCAGCGCAGAGCACGCGCAATAGAGAACGTAGCGCAGTGACGCGCTGTGCGTCGGTCATCGATCCCCTCCACGGGTAGCGCTGAAGTCCAGCGAAACGGAGTTGATGCAGTATCGCAGGCCGGACGGCCGTGGGCCGTCTTCGAAGACATGGCCCAGATGGCCGCCGCAGGTACCGCAGAGGACCTCAGTTCGTTGCATGCGGAAGCTGTTGTCGACCTCGGTGGCTACGCGATTCGGACTCATGGGGCGCGTAAAGCTGGGCCACCCTGTGCCTGAATCGAACTTGTCTTCGGACGCAAAGAGCGGCGTTCCGCATCCCGCACAGTGGTAGACTCCGTCGGCATGATGGTCATGGTAGGCGCCGCTAAAAGCGCGCTCGGTGCCCTTCTCGCGCAATACGTAGAACTCCTCCGGCGTGAGTCGCTCGCGCCACTCACGCTCGGAAGTCGGGATTGCACGTGGCGTCGCCGTTTCACGATCTACGGGGCCGGCGCTCCTCTGAGAGGTCTCGCCCGAGCGGCTCCGCGCAGGGTCTTCGTTGCCTGTCTCGCGCTGCGCCGTCGCGGCGGCCGTGCTACCGTCCGGCGTTGTAGTCGCCGAACAGCCGCCGTTCACTACGATGGCGACTGACAGGGTCCACAGCGCGTGTCGAAAGCGGCGCCGACTTCGTGTTGGTCTCATCATTCGCTCCTCTGCGTTCCGTTCGCGGGCGAATACGGCGCAGCGCGTCCGTGATTACACAGGAGATTCGACCGGCCGGGGCGAACACAGAGACAGGGTCTTCAGGATTTCGCCTTGCGACGGCGAATCTTCTCGCGCTGAATGACCTCATCATCTTCATAGATATTCTCGGCGCGCCCGATGATCAGCGGGTCGATCGGGTCGAGATTCGATGGGTCCTTGCCGTCGTAGTCCGTCGTCGTGAGCACGTAGCGCATCGCGTTGATACGAGCGCGCTTCTTGTCGTCTGAGCGAATGACCATCCACGGAGCGATATCGGTATCCGTGGAGTAGAACATCGACTCTTTAGCGATGGTGTAATCCTTCCACCGCGGCAGCGACGCGAAGTCCATCTCGGACAGCTTCCACTGCTTCAGGGGGTCCCTGGCGCGAGCCACGAAGCGCTTCAGCTGCTCTTCGCGGCTTACAGAGAACCAGAACTTGACCAGGCGGGTGCCGCTCTCGATGAGCATGTGCTCGAACTCGGGAACCTGGCGCATGAACTCGGTGTATTCACCGGGTGTGCAGAATCCCATCACGCGCTCGACGCCGGCGCGATTGTACCAGGAGCGATCGAAGAAGGCGATGTTGCCTTCGGTCGGCAGCTCCTGAACGTAGCGCTGAAAGTACCATTGCCCGCGCTCGGTGTCCGTGGGCTTGGTGAGGGCAACTACCCGGGCGTGCCGCGGGTTGAGATGCTCCATGAAGCGCTTGATGGTGCCGCCCTTTCCGGCGGCGTCGCGACCCTCGAAGAGAATGACCAGCTTCTCACCCGTCGCGAGCATCCAGTTCTGCATCTTTACGAGCTCGATCTGCAGCCGGTGCTTCTGCTCCTCATAGTCGCTGCGGGAGAGCTTCGTTCGGTACGGGTAGTTCTTCGAAACCAACTCTCTGGGCTTCGCGTCGGCCACGGCGCGCACCACCCGCTGGGGAATGTTTTCCTCAAGCAGCGGGTTATCGAGCCTGAATTTTTCAATCAGTGACATTTCGGCGGATTCGGGCATGCGCGGTCAGCCTCACGACAGCGAAACGGAGCGCGAAAACATACGCTTAGCCGCGCATTCGGGTCAATGATCGCAAGCCCTTAGGACCCGCTTGCGTTGCTACGAAGCGCGCCCCCCGGAGCAGCAGCATCGCGCCCGGAACCGCCACCACAAACGAGCCGACAACGCCGGCGCAAACTTCATGAGACGCGGGGCGCTACGACCCGGTCGACAACGACGCGCTCTTCTGCGAACGCAGACGCAGGTGATGCGACGGATCTGCTGAGAGAGCTGAATGCCTGTTGTGGTACAGCAGGGATGCGTGATCCCGGACTATGAAATTTCATTCACGACCAGCCGCTCCGGCGGTCCGGGCGGACAACACGTCAACCGGACCGAGTCGCGCGTGACCCTGTGGTGGTCTCCGGCATCCTCGTCCGCCCTCTCGCCGGCGCAGAAGCGCCGCGTGCTGAGTCGTCTGGGGCGCCGACTGAATGCAGACGGCCTGCTCCACATCAACGTCGACACGCATCGCAGCCAGCTGCGTAATCGCCGTGAGGCCGAGCTGCGGCTCGCTGAGCTTCTTGGGGACGCGCTGCATGTGCGAAAACGACGTCGGGCGACGAAACCAACCCGTGGATCGGTTGAGCGGCGCCTCAAGAGCAAGCGGCAGAACAGTGAGAAGAAGCGCTCGCGACGCCAGAACACAGAGGATTGAGCCATGATTATTCTTGTCTGCATGATCGCCGGCATGGGTCTGTTGGCCGAGTCGATTCGCAGGAAAGCGACAGACGGCACGCTTGACCGTCGGGTGGCTCTCGCAGGCGCGGTGATGCTCATGATCGCGGCGGCGTTGCTGCTGACGATGTCACGCTACAGTCTGGTGAAGACGATCGGCCGCCTGATGATGCCGGCGGGCGTTCTATGGCTGTCTATGATGGTGGCCGCCGCCATCTGCTGGTCGCGCAACCTGAAGCATGCCACCGCAGTCACCTGTGCGCTCTGGGTCCTGTGCACCGTTGCCGGCAACCACCGCTTCGCATCCTCAATCGTGAGTGGCCTTGAGGCGCCCTATCGGGACATCGACGTCATGCAGGAGGGGGGCTTAGACGTAGTCCATGTGCTCGGCGGCGGCACAAGCGGGAGCAACGGCCATTACAGATTGGGCGCCAGCGGCGGGCGCGTCATGCTCGGCGCCCGAATCTACTACGCCGGGGGCACGCCTCTACTACTGACCTCAGGCTCGGCGCCACCCGGCAGGGACGGGCGACCGGGGCATGACTCCGCCGCCGCAACAACGGCGATCTGGACTGACATCGGGATCCCGGAATCTGCCATCATCCAGATGCCGGCTCCGCGCAATACCCGCGACGAAGCCGCGATGTTGCGAGAGCTCGCCCGCGAGCGTGGCTGGCAGCGCGTCGGTGTCGTCACCAGCGCCTGGCACATGCGCCGTGCGACCCGTCTTCTGCGGGACACGGACTTCGAGGTTGTACCGCTGCCGGCGGATTTCATCTCTGACGGCCGGGGCGGTCTGCCCCGAAGCTTCGCTGCGTGGATTCCCGGCGGAGACGGATTCTTCATGTCCCATCGCGCAGGGTGGGAGATTCTGGGCTCCCTCGCGGGGCGATAGATCGCCGGCCGCGGGCTGTCGATTCACATTGCATCTTGCTGATAAAGCGCCTATGCCCCGGCTCGAAGGGCGCTTCAGTGCACGTGATCTCGTAGCCGTCACGCCCGGCAAAGCTATCAGAGGCCGAGTGCACGTCAGTTCCTTTCTTTCTTTCGACTTCCCGTTATCGAAGCAACACAGCGCCATTGCCCATTGTGGGCGTGGGCATTTCTGCGTTCGGAACGGGGAAACCATGGATAAGTGATGAGTAAGAAGCTTTTTGTAGGTGGGCTGAGCTGGGGAACCACGGACGCGACGTTGCGTGCAGCCTTTGAAGAATTCGGTGCAGTCTCTGACGCAGTTGTGATTTCGGACCGGGAAACCGGCCGTTCACGCGGTTTCGGTTTCGTAACCCTTGATGATGATGCGGAAGCCGAGAAGGCAATGGAAGAGATGAACGGAGTCGAACTCGACGGCCGTGCAATCACCGTCAATGAGGCTCGCGAGCGTCAGGGCGGCGGCGGCGGCGGACGACGTGGCGGCGGCGGCGGCGGCGGCTACGGCGGCGGCGGCGGCGGTGGTCGTGGCGGCTACGGCGGCGGTGGCGGCGGTGGCCGTGGCGGCGGCGGCGGCGGCTACGGCGGCGGCGGCGGCGGCGGTC
>JAUICO010000154.1 GCA_030427825.1 bacterium
CGGAATGACCCTGCTGTCCCTGCTGTCCGGATTGACCCTGCTGTCCCTGCTGTCCCTGCTGCCCGCGGGCTCGGCGCAGGAAGTCCTCCATCTGGTCTGCCCGCGCCTGCTGATCGCCGCGCTGATTGCCGCGCCTGCGCATCATCTCCTCAACGCTGTCTCGGCGCTGCGAAAGCGACTCCACCGCCTGCTCCCGCTGCTCATCGCGACTCAACTGCTGCAGCTGCCGGCCGGCCTCCTCTGCAGCCTCCGCCGCGTCCTGTCGCGCCTGCTCCGCGTCGGCACGGGCCTCGTCTCCGTCACGTCGCAGACGGCGCTGCGCCTCCGCCTGTCGACGCATCGCGTCCGCCGTGTCACGCATTGCGTCGCTCAACGCAGCCCGCTCCCGGCCCGCTTCCTGAGACTCCGCGGCTTCACTTCGCTGTGCGTCCAACGCCTCCATCGCCTCGCGAGCCTCCGCGGCCCGCTCACGATCCCGTTCGCGCGCGCCTTCCCGCGCTGCGCGTTCCTCGGCCTCAGCGAGCCTTTCCTCCGCGCGCTCACGATCCCGGCGCAAGCGACGGTCCGCAGGATCAATCGCGTCTGCAGCGTTCTCCATCTCCTCGGCGAGCTCACGGGCATCTCGCGACTCCAACTCTGTATCGCGCAGCGCCTCCGCAAGACGTCGGAACGCGTCGCTGATCTCTGCGACGTTGCCGCGCTCAAGGGCCCGACGAAGCTCCTCGGTCATCTCTGAGCGAAAGGCGTCCTCCATCGCGTCCACCGCCTCCGAGACGTCCGGCGCCTCGGGCACTGTCACTTCACTGATCGCATCTTCCAGCGCGCGCAGCCGCTCCAGAATCTCGCGGTCGTCTTCGCCCAACTCGATGTCATTCAGCACATCGCGCAGCTCTTCCGCCAGCTGCTGCGCCCGGTCTTCATCGAGCTCTTCAAGCTCGTCGATCAGCGCTTCGATGCGCTCACGCTCAAAGGTCGTGTCCGCATCAACGATCCGCGCTCGCTCGACCGGTGGTGGAGGCGACCAGGCGACAAACTCCGGCGTCGCGAAGTGTACCAGGGAAGCCACTCCCGCCAGCGCCGCCAACACAACCACAGCCCCCGCCTCAGGCGGCAGACTCCAGGGATAGGTCGCCGGAATATCCACCCGGCCTTCGCAACCCGCCGCCTGCCGCAGATGCGCCTCCATGTACGGAGTGCGCTCCGCCGCCGGCAGCGCTTCCAGCTCCCACGCGATCGAAAAACGGTCGCTCAGCTTCGACGCCCGGTCCAGCGCCACAGCCACAGCCAGTCGGTCCACACTCTGCAGCCAACGCCGCAGCGCGTTGCCCAACGGCAGGACGCACAACACCCCCGCAAAGAGCTGCAGTCGCCCCGCACCGAACCACCCTCGACTGTGCAGCAACAACAGGGGAATCAACAGGACCAACGCCCAGATCAAGCCCACCAGAAGCCCGCGGACAGCACGCTGAAGCCGAACCCTCGACTCCGCTCGTCTCACTGTAGCGTTAAATGCCTTCATCAGCCTCAATACAACCGCTCACCCATTCTACGCCTGGTACCACCAAAAGGTCTGCAACCGCACAACACTCAGACCACAGAGCGTGTTCCGAGTTCCGGAGCTTGCGGGGGGGCGAGACTCTGTCTCGCGCTCTGCAAAGGGGCTTTCGCCCCTTTGAACCCCGCGGAAAGCTTCGCTTTCCTTGATTGGGGTGGTTGGAGGCTTGGGAGTCGACCTACGGCAAATCGCAATCGACGTGCGTTGGCCGTATCGACATTCAGGGAGATCGTCGCGATAACGCCGGACCATGACGTCGCTGTTCACAGAAACGGTCGAGACGCCCGTCGGGCCGCTGCTGGTTGGCGCCGTCGAGACGGGAATCTGCCTCGTCGAGTTCGACAACGAACCCCGCAGATCGAAGCAGTTGGAGCGCGTGTGCAGGTTGCTCGACGTGGTTGTCAGCGACGCAGCCTCAGAGCTGACGCAGGCGGCTGCCCGGCAGCTGGCTGAGTACTTCGACGGCGAGAGGCAGACCTTCGACGTGCCTCTCGCGATGGCCGGTACGGAGTTTCAGCAGCGGGTGTGGAAGGCGCTGACTGAGATTCCCTACGCTGCAACCCGCTCGTACGCAGATCAATCGAATGCGCTTGGCGACCCGCGGGCGATACGCGCCGTCGCGAGCGCGAACGGAGCGAACCCCATCTCGATCATCGTGCCCTGCCACCGCGTCATCGGCGCCGACGGCAGCCTCACCGGATACGGTGGCGGCGTGGAACGGAAGCGATGGTTGCTGGACCATGAGCAGGGCGGTCCTGTGCAGGGCAGCCTCGACTTCGGCCGTTGACCCGGCTCCAGCGTACGCTGCGTTTTCTGTAGTCCGAGCGCTTCGTGCCGCCGGCGTTCTTCATCGCGATACGCATGTTTCGGCCGAGCAGCAGGCGCAGCTGCGCGACGCGCTCTCTGCGCAGAGCTCGAAGCAGGGACGCCGCCGGCTCACGCGCTTAGTACGAGAAGGAGGACCGCGCGGCGATGTGTGGTATCTGCGTCCTGAACGCGCTGAGGTCGGTGTACCCTTCAGTCAATGACGAGCAGGGGAAGTAGAATGAGCAGGATTACAGGCAGACCGGGATCAGCGCTGACGCTGGCATGTGTCGCGTTGAGCTTCACCTTCGCAGGTTGCGCAGAGGAAGACGGCGAAACGACGGACGACGCGTACTCGTGCGGCGAGGCGCACGCGCTCTCACCGTGCCTGACGCCGCGGCTCGAACCCCAGCACTACGTCGACGAGGGCCTTCGCTACTTCGACAGCTTCGACACCGACGCCGATCCCGAGAGCCGTCCCACATACGCAGAGGACGTGGCCCGCTGGGAATGGCTCCCCTGGCTGTTGCTCACCGGCTTTGGCAGCGATTGGATTGAAGACGGCGACAGCCTCGTCATGATCGCGACACCGTCAACCGTCCCTGTGCGCGACTGTCGCTTCTTCGACACGCAGCCCTTCACCCGCTGCCGAGTCTCCTTCCAATACGAGGGCGGTCCCTGCCCGATCTACGAGGAGTTTACTTTCAACGATGCCGGCGAGATCACCTTTATCGAAGCCTGGTCTGATCAGCCGGATCTGTTGCCGATGTCAGACCCGGACGACGAGTGGGGCGAGGGCGGGGGCGTGAACCGGCTCAGCACCCGCGTGCCCGGTCTCGGCACACCGAGTGGTCAGATTGTCGACGCGCGCAGCGAGGCGATGACAGCAGCTGCGGCCGACGATCCGGTGCTCGCCGACTTCGCCGACCGCCTGGCCCGCTTCCCGAATTCCTGGTTCGACGAGTTCACCGGGCGTGGCGACCAGACTGAGGAAGAGATCTATGGCCCGGGCTGCGGCTGGTAGGAGCGACGGGCTGGGAACGGGCAGGCCGCGTCACTCAGAAGGGGCCGACGCAGATCGCCTCGACGGCGTTGATTTCCGGATCGCCGAGGGCCGTACACCCATCCCAGGCGTCTACCGCCTCGTTGAAGCCGCCTGCCGATTCCGTGATGACATCCGCCGACACCCCGCCGCCCACGATCGTCTCGCCGTCCGCGCAGGCGGCGCTCGCGCACACTCCCTCGGGCGACGACGTCGTTACTTTTCGAGTCTCCACCGCCACGCAGCGCACTGACGTGTTCATGACGCCGCCGCCGGCGTCGGAGTCCACGCAGATCAGCCATCCGTCGCCATTTGGAGTGGATCGGTTGGTCACCAGATTCGCGTGGGCCGGCCACCGTCCGCCACCGCCTACTGCTGAAGTTCCGGAGGGGCAGAAGGCGCTGGTGCAGGTGAGATCTGCGCCGACCGAGGCACTGCGATCGGCGGTCTGCACGCCGCCGGGCACCAGTGCACAGATGGCTCGAACACCATAGTGAAGGTCCGCCGCAGGTGCGTCAAAGCATGCCTCCCATTCCGTCTCGCTGCTCGCCTGGCTGGACCTGGTATCCCCGAAGTCTGCCCCGAAGCCGCCACCGATGAGCACCTCGCCTGCGCTGCATGAGGCGGTCAGACAGAAGTACTCCGCGGCGGTAGTCGTCGTGTCGCTGGGCGATCGGGTCCGCACCGCGCTGATCGGGTCCAGACAGCCGGAGGGGCCATCGACCAGCGGCGCGGGACAGGCGCAGCTGAATGAGCCGGCGGTGTTGGTGCACTCCTCGCGCGACTGGCAGGGGTCGCCCGCACACTCGTCGATGTCGGTGCACACAGTTCCGTCGCCGCTGTATCCGCCGGGACAGGCTCCGCAGACAGCAGCGCCTGCCTGCACCGAGCAGGTGACCAGAGGGTCGCAGGCGCCGTCGCAGAGGTCGACGGCTGTGTCTCCCGTATCGCCGCTATCGTCGGTGTCTCCCGCATCGCCGGCCTCGACGTCCGTGTCCTCGCCGACTTCACCGTTGGTGCTGTCGAGCTCAGACCCCGCATCGAGCTCCGTGTTCGTGTCATCGGATTCGCCGCAGGCGATGAGGGCAGTAGCCAACGAGGCGGCAAAAAGAACGGAGAGTAGAGTTCGCGGGTGCATGGGTGTCCGGGTGTGTGTGGTGAAACGCTGACAGCGCTGATTATGGTGGCGTCCCTACACGGACCGCCGAGCAGTGGCCAGGCCTGCCTTTGGCCTCGGGCGGCGCGCACGGCAGGACCGTGAAGCCAGCTCTGCTCGTAGTCTCCATTCCGCAGAGTGAGTTTTGGCGCGAGCTCGCGGGGCGCCGCTTCAGCGCTCGTTTCTCGGCGCCGGTCCGGCACCGCGTGGCTGAATCGAGCCCCGAATCATGGCCCGAGTACGCGCCGACGGAGGCAACTCCTGCATTCGGCTCTGCTCTACATCCTCGCTGAGGATCTCCGCCGTCGTCTGCTGGACCAGGGGTGCGCGCTGTCGTCCGAACCTTGGCTCGGACGCCTGACCGATGGCCAGCTCGTGAGAGGTGATCCAGCCCTTGTCGAAGAGAGCCTGCATCAGGCGCTGACTGCGGTTCTGCATCGTCAACGCACCGCGGTTGCGGCGGCCATATTCTGTCGGGTTCGGAGTAATTGCGCTCAGCCACACGCCCTGAAGCAGGATGACGTCCTCAGGCGGCGTACCAAAGTAGTGGCGCGATGCCTCGCCGACGCCGTTCAGTCCGGGACCCCACTCAATCACGTTCATGTACACTTCGAGGATGCGTTCCTTGGGCACGGTCCGTGTCATCCAATAGGTGAGGAACAGCTCCCGCAGCTTGCGCTCAATGGAGCGTTCGTGGGTAAGGAAGACGTTCTTCACGAGCTGCATCGAGATCGTCGAGGCACCGCGGCTCATCGATCCGGTCGCCAGAGCCTCGGCGACCACCTTGCGGCCCTGGTACCAGTTGATGCCGTTGTTCCTGAAGAAGCTCCCATCTTCGCGATAGAGTTGCGTGCCGACGATGTAGAAGGAGATGTCGGTCAGGCGCGTCCAGCTCGGCGGCAGTGATGCGTCGCCCTGCGCTGCAGGGACCGTAGGGTAATCAAGGAGCAGGTTCGGAGCCGGAATTCGGATGCGACGGTTGATCGCGTTGTCCGGGCCGCGAAACACGAAGCGCATCTCGTCGTTGAGACGGCGCACGTCGACCGCCTCAGGCAGGCTCACGAGCGCCAGCGTCTCGTCACGAATCTCGAGGCTCGATGCCCCTTCAATTTCGACCTCGACAGCTCCGTCATCGTCCAGCCGTGCGTGTATGGGGAACTCCAGATCCATCCCCAGAGAGCCCTCCATCTCGGTGCCCCGAAGCTCCCCCAGTACAGAATCCGGAAGCGCGTTGAAGAGGGTCATCGCCTCCTGGTCGGGGATGTGTATTCGAACCACGGCTTCGTCGAGGATCGGTCGAGCGTCGAGGTCGATTCCCTGCAGGTCTGCGGCGAATGAGAGCTGCGCCGCGTTCAGGTTCAGGTTGCTGCGTTGCCAGGTCAGGTTGGCGCCGCCTGGGGCTTCGACGTATTCTGCGTCCCACTCCCAACCCGCGCTCGCCAGCTCCAGAGGCTCCTGTAGCCGCTCCGAGCGGACCAGGAGATCGGACACATCGAGGTCGCCGATGCACCGGATCGAACGAGCCGGTCGACCGCGCAGGGAGACATCTCCGCTCAACGAGCCGCGATCCAGGCTCAACGCGTCGACTCCCGCCAGCTCCAGGACCGGGCCCGGCGCCACCCTGTCAAACTCGACGTCCAGCTGCAGCGCGCTTCGTGTGTACTCCCAGACGCCGATCAGCTCGACGCTGCCGCCGGGTTCGTCGTCAGTCACGAGCGCCGCACTCAGTTCTACGTCCATCTGCAGGTTGATGAAGCGCATTGTGTACTCGCCGTTGATATCCTGCAGCGCCATTCGCTCCCAGCTACCGGCGCCGCCGCCCCTCGTGAGCTCGATGTGTCCGCCCTCGATGGTGATGCTGCGTGGCGCGGCCTCCCACCAGCGCCGGCCCAGAAGCTCGGCTCTGAGACGAGCGCCGAGGCCCGTGGCGGGTTCGACCGCCGTCTCGCTCGCCTCTTCACTGTTCACGTCGGCCGTTGCCGCGGCGATCGGGCGCCCGTTCTCGTCGACAGCGAGGCGCAGTCGCGGCCGCCGCATGACCATCGAAGCGAAGAAGAACTCGCTCAGGTCCACCGTATCGCTGCCCTGCTCAAGAGTGATCTCCGCGACCTCAAAGGCAGCGCTCTCATCGCTCTCTTCAACGCTCAGATCGTGTACATGCCAGGTGTACGGCGCATCGAAGCCGACGCCGCTCAGCGACACCCTGCGCCTGTTGCCGCCCAGCATCACGGACACGCGCTCTGAGGGCGTGACCGTGATCGCGCGCAGCTCATCGTCTTCGTCCAACCCGATCTCGACGGCGATACGTTCCGGCAGCTCTTCGAACTCGATCCCGTCGAAGCGAATACGGTCCTCGTAGGCCTCATTCAGGCGCAGCTGCGCGTCGATGTCCGCGCCGGAGCTGGTGAAGCCGGCCTCAAGTTCAGTCAGGGTGGCGTGCTCAACGACCAGGTCCTGGCCCGCCAGACGAATCTCAACGTCTTCGATGCGCACGCTCTGGGGCCGCATGCCGCCGCCGCCGCCGCCGTCATCTTCGACGTCCTCGTCGCCGGCCATCGCTGCAGAGACCCGGTCCAGGATGTCTTCGACGGAGCCGCCTTCTGCGCTGAGGTCGATAAAGCCGCCGCGAACGTCGAATGCGGTAGGGCGAATGTC
Source organism: bacterium (assembly GCA_030427825.1). Taxonomy (GTDB): domain Bacteria; phylum Myxococcota_A; class Bradymonadia; order REDH01; family REDH01; genus JAUICO01. The sequence goes on from JAUICO010000154.1 coordinate 7,213, forward strand.
CGTGCCGAAGATGCCGCCGCGGGTGAAACGAACTCGGATCGAATCAACGCAGATCAGGTCGCGCGAGAGCGTCTCATCCGGGTCACTCAAGCACAGGTCCCGAATGCGGGCTCGCCCCAGGAGCGAGACCGAGGTCGAGCCGATGCTCGCGCTGAGCCCCCTGTCAGCGAGGGCCTCGACGATGTGTCGCTCCGCCATGTTGCCGAGTGCACTGCGGCCGCCGAAGTAGGCGCCGATGCCAAGCAGCGCGACGAGGAGCGCGACGGGGACGAGCTTTTTTCGCTTTCCGGGCACCGCTCGCCGGGAAGGGGGAAGACCCTGAAACTCGCTGCCGCCGGCCCTGACGATTTGTCCTCTGGCCGCGCGCGCGGGGACCGGCTATG
>JAUICO010000014.1 GCA_030427825.1 bacterium
TTCGCTCAGGCGAACAGGTGTTCCGTTCGGCGTGTCGATGAGTATCTCGGCGATGCTGTTTGGATCATCGCGCAACGCGCGCGGATACCGCATCGTGATGTCGTAGCGATTGCGGCCGTCGATTGTGGCTCCGAGCCTGCGGCCACCGATCGCAGTCTGTACAGTTCGGTGAACGGCTGCGGCGCTCAGTTGGTGAAGGTTCAGGTCGATCGGCCTTGGGTGAATCTCGATGTAGGGCTTGCCGACGGGTCGGTCGGCGCTCACCGCGTCTTCGACGACCATCGGGTGCGCGCGAAGGATACGCTCAACTTCAAGCGAGATCTCCTCGAGGTCTTCAATACGGTCTCCCTGAAGGCGAACTGCCATCGGCGCCCGTATGCCCGACTGTAGCATCACGATGCGTGCGCTGATCGGCTGCAACAATGGTGCCGCTGTAAGGCCGAGAACATCGGAGCGAGCTACGATCTCGTCCCAGATGTCCCCGGCGACAACCATCTCGTCGCGCCAGTTTCGATAGGGCTTCCCACGGCGGTCGGGGATCAAATTGCCCTCGTTGTCGCGCAGGAACTCACCATCGTCGCCCACCGCGAAGCGCAGTCGCCGACCGTCCTCACCGATCCGCCACTCCGGTTGCAGCTCGATGATCGTCTCGATCATCGAGACAGGCGCCGGATCGAGAGCGGTCTCGGCGCGGCCCAGTTTGCCCACCGCGAACAGCACCTCAGGGACCGACTCGATGCGCCGATCCAACTCACTCAACAGCTCGAGGGCGCTTCCCAGGGACGCGTGAGGCATGGTCGTGGGCATGTACAGGAAGGACCCTTCGTCGAGCTGCGGCATGAATTCGCTCTTCAGCCCCGGAAACTCGTGGCGTGCGGCAACGCCCATCCCGGTCGCGTGCACAGAATCGGGCAGCCAACCAAACACCCGGGGGTAGCCCAACCACACCGTCGCGGCGAACACGACGATTGCCGCGGGTAGCGTCAGAAAGAGTGCGCGGTGCTCAAGAACCCAGCGCAGAAGCTGCGGATATGCGAACTCAAATGCGCGAAAGAAGAGCAGGGCGCCGATGCAGATGGTCGCGGCGAATGCGATGTTTGAGCCGCGTCCTTCACCGACCCCAAGCGGTTGCCAGTCATCGGCAAGCAACACGAGAGTGGCGATGATCAGGACGGCAATACTGAGGTGTGCGTACCAACGACTGAGTCGCCCCGCGTGCCGCGGCCGTCGCGTCGAAATCCAGTAGATGTCGATAACTCGGACGATGCCCCACAGCGACAGCGCGAGGCCGGCAAATACGTTGAGGCGAATGGCAAGTGCGGCTCCGACCGCGATTGCGCACGCGGCGATCGTGATCGAGGAGCGGCGGTCGGTGCCGTCCGCAGCCATCAGCATTTTGATAATCGCCGGCAGAACAAACAATGCGAGGAAGACGCTCGCTGCGATGACCGCTGTCTTTGTGAACGCGAGCGGACCGAAGAGCTTTCCTTCAGGCCCGGTGAGCATGAACACCGGCAGGAAGCTGATGACGGTGGTGGTGACCGCGGTGAGTACCGCCCCGCTCACTTCGTTGGTTCCCCGCACAATCGCGGCGGCGCTTGAGATGGGCGCGACAGCTGACACATGCCCGGTCGAGGTCGCAGGCGGCGGGTCTTCGGCGGCGCTGTCCCCGGACGCCCGGTTCCCTGTCCCGAGGGTCGCGCTTCTCCGGTTTCGTTTGAGCGAATCGATGGCGCTCTCTGTTACGACGATTCCGACATCGACGACGGTGCCGATGGCGATGGCGATTCCCGAAAGGGCGACCACATTCGCGGTTACGCCGGCAGCCTTCATCACGATGAACGTGATCGCCACCGACAGAGGAAGAATCGCAGTCACAGCGATTGCAGACCGTGTGTGCAGCATCATCGCCAGTACGACGAGGGCCGTGATGAGGATCTGTTGCCAGAGCGCGGTTCGCAGGGTTCCGATGGTGCGTCGGATCAGAGGTGTACGGTCGTAGAAGGGGACGATCGTTACGGTGGATTGGCGCCCATCTTCGAGTGTTCGCGTGGGCAGGGCGCGGCCAAGTTTGGCAATCTCGGCACGTACATTGTCGATGGCTTCGAGTGGGTTCGCGCCATAGCGGGCGGTTACGACGCCACCGACGGCTTCGGCGCCGCCACGATCGAGGGCGCCACGGCGGTCAGTTGGCGCAAACGAGACGTGCGCGATGTCACCGATGCGCAGTGTCGTTCCGTCGATGTGTGTGAGGTGCGCGTCTTCCAGTTGGCCGGGCTCGGTGAGGTAGCCGGTCGCGCGGATCAGATACTCGACTCCGTTAATCTCGGTGGTGCGGGCACCGACCTCTCCGCTGGCTTCGCTTACGGCGCGGGCGAGCTGGTCGAGAGTGACGCCGGCAGCACGCATGGCGTCCGGATCGGGTTCGACAAGGATCTCCGGTACATAGCCTCCGATCGAGGCGACCTCTGCGACTCCGTCAGCGGCCGCGAGGGCGTAGCGAACGAGGGTGTCCTGGATAAGTCGCAGCTCGTGAAGGTCCCAGCCGCCTACAGCGTTGCCGTCTTCGTCCCGACCCTCCAGTGTGTACCAGTAGACCTGGCCCAGGCCCGTCGCCTCGGGCCCCAGTCTGGCGGTGGCGCCTTCGGGCAGCGTGCGCTCCGGAAGGGAGGCGAGGCGCTCGGCGATGCGTGCGCGTGCGTCGTAGAATTCGGTCTGGTCGGTGAAGATTACGTAGATCGAGGCGAAGCCGAAGGCGCTCACAGCACGGACCGTGCGCGAGCCCGGCATTCCGCGCAGCTCCGCGACGAGCGGAACGGTCAGTTGATCTTCTACGTCGCGGGGCGAGCGCCCGGGCCACTCAGCGAACACGATCTGCTGGTTCTCGCCAATGTCGGGGATGGCGTCGACAGATAGGGGTGAGCGTTCGTCGAACACCCCGAAATCGAAGGGCGCGAAGTAGATTCCCGCGATGATGATCATCGCCGCGACGGACCACACGAGGGCCGCGCGATCTACGAAGAGCGCGATCAGACGTCCCAGCGGGCCTTCTTCAGTGGGCGTGGTCATGTCCGCCTCCTGATGAAGGCGCATCGCCGACCTGCATCATGCTGGCGCCCCCACGAATCTGCAGCGATGCGTCGATTCTGAACGCCGCGTTGACGACGACCTGCTCGCCCGGGAATACACCGGCGAGGATGACCGTCCGCTGACCTCTGCGTTCGCCGATCGTGACAGGGACAGGCTGATAGATCGGCGGCCGTTCGATGGGGTCATAGACGTATACGAGAGACTGCTCGCCGGTCCACAGAATGGCTGAGTTCGGTACCGTGACCGGAGGGCGCTCATCGCCGCTGTCGAGGGAGACCGTCGCCTCGACCAGCATGTCGGGACGGAGGCCCTCGGGCGTCGGATCGAGGACAACACGCGCGCGCGCGATGCGGCGTCTCGGGTCAATGACGGGATCGATAAATGCGATCTCGCCGCGATAGATGCCGTTCGAATCGTCGCTGCTGAGCGCGGGAAAGCGGATGTCAACCGGGTCGCCGACCGCAACGAGCCCAAGGTCGCGTTCGAAGACCTCAAGCTGAACCCAGAGGTCATCGAGGGCGGCGACTGAGACGATGGGATCGCCTGTGCGCACGTGATCACCCTCGCGCGCGTGGGTGGCCAACACGGTCCCCGATCGGCGGGCGTGAATCGTCACGGAGTCCCGAGAGCGGCGGCTTTCTTCGAGCTCCTCGATGTAGTCGTTGTCGACACCGAGTAGGCGCAGCTCGCGGCGGGCGGCATCGACAGCGGATTGCGCTGCTCGCTGTCGCGTCGACGACGCCGACTCGGTGGCAGAGTCCAGAGATTCCAACGCGCGGACCAGGGTGTCGCCCGCGACGGAGATCCGCGGAGAGTAGATGCGAGCAAGGCGCGCACCTCGGCGGACGCGCTCGCCGACCGTGTCGACGTAGAGACGCTCGATACGACCGTCTGTCCACGCAGTGATGCGAGCCGTGGCCTCGTCCGCGATGGCGACACGCCCAAACAGCTCGACGCTCGCGGCGTCAGCCTGTCGGCGCACAGTCTCAACGCGCACGCCGGCCAGGGCTGCGGCGTCGTCGGCCATCGGGATGCCACTGATCGAGCCGCTGCCGGCACCGCCGGCCGCGACGAGGTCCATGAAGCAGATCGGGCAGGTGTCCGGTTCGCTGCGACGAATCTGGGGGTGCATCGGGCACACCCACTCCTGTGCGGCGTCCGGCAGCTCGTCACCCCGGCTGTCCGGTGTGCCCGGTGCGGCATCCTGCGCGTTGCTGTTTTCGGAGTCGCCGGTACAGCGACCCACACGGAAGGCTACGAACACCGTCAGGAGAAGCGCCGCCAGCGAGATCAGGCGCTGTGCGTGTATGTTGCGCGCGTTCATCGATGCACCCCCGGTCGCTGAGTGTCGGCGAGCGAGTGACCCGGTAGCGCAGCGTCGTCAGAGCCTGAGATCAGACCGAATGTAAGCGCGTCGATGGTCTCAAGGTCGACGGCGACGGCGCGCTGCAGCTCGATGATTTCGATGTCAAAGGCGGCCAGCTCCAGCCAGGAAGCCAGGGCCTCAAGGTAGCTCCCTTCGCCCTGCGCCGCCTCGTCGGCCTGCAGCTCGGCCGCGTCTGCCGCAAGGGGACGTATGGTGTCGGTGAGGCGGTGGGCACGTTCTGTCGACTCAATAACGCGTGCTTTTGCACGAAGCGCCTCATCAACAGCGTCGTCGACCAGGGCTTCACTGTCGCCGATCCAGGCGCCTGCGCGGGTTTCGAAGGCCTCAGCGCGCCCGTTGAACTGACGGCGAAAGAGCGGAATGGCGACCGCGGCACCGACGGTGACGGCGTCGCGCCCGCCTTCGTCGATGTCGCGATCATAGCGGTCCACCTGCGTCCAGGCGGCATGAAACGAGGGCACCGGAAGACCATCAGTGCGCGCCGCTCGCGCCCGCGCCCGGTCGGCGGCGGCCATCGAGTCATTTGCTTCAATGAGCGGGTGGCGCGTGCGAACTGCCGATTCGATCTCGTCGGCGTCGGGCAGGTCCGGGGCCAGCGCGCAGGGCGTTGGCAGGTCGGCTGCGTGGTTCCCTGTCAGTGCCGCGATCCGCAGAGCCTGCTCTTCGGCGCGGCGTCGCTGCCTGCCTGCGTTGGCGTCAGCGATCTCCAGCTGCGCAGCGATGCGGGGCAGAGCGCCGTAGGAGCCGAAACCGTGGGCGAGTACCGCTTCGAGCTGCGTCATGAGGTCGCCCAGCAGGTCCCGCTGCTCGACGAGTCGATCAGCGATCCGCAGGGCAGCAGCGCGTTCGAAGAGGGTGGTCCTGACCTGCCTGCGCAGCGCCCACACCGTCGCGTCGAAGCGCGCAGCGATGGCCTCGGCTTCGGCGCGGCCGGGTTCTGCTGCGGCACGTCGGGCAGCGCCGATGGGAATCGCCTGCGAGATCGAGACCTGCTGGCGTATCGGTCCCTGGCGGGTCTCGAGGGCGGCGACGTACCAGGTCCAGGAGAGCCGAAGTGGTGGGGCAGAATGGAGTGCAGCGTCAGAGGCCAGCAGCGTAGATCGCCATCGAGTGTAGAGCGCCTGGAGGTCCGGGTCGTGAGCGACGGCCTGCTCGATAAGAGCATCGACCGCCGCGTCATCGCAGTTGGACTGGGCGACCGCAGGAGCGGCAGCCGCAAGAAGCGCGCTACAAAAAAGGCAGATTGTCAGCAGCCGGCGACGCGATGATCGCGAAGCCATGAGTTCTCTCGTTGTAAGCCGGGTGAAGCGCACAGTGCGTGCGCAGAGACGCGATAACGCGTCGGCTCAACAGCGAATGATCGTACTGGGAATGTGTGGCGCGAGCACCGGGCCGTGCGCGATCAGCGGTGGGGGCGGCAGGTCGTAGAGCTGTGGCAGCAGCCGCGGAAGGTTGTGCCACCCGTGCGCCGCGAGACCTGCGACCGGCGGCGCCGGGAAGTGGCTGACGGGGTTGGTCACCCAGGCAGCCGGCAGCTCGGGGCCGTCAGCCTGCACGTAGGTGTCGTCGCCACAGTGGGCGCAGGGGCTCTGCGGCGTCTCGTCGTCGCCGTCCGCTTCCGCTTCTACTTCTTCGGTCCCGGGGCAGCACGAGTGCGACTCCGTCGGTGCCTCAGCGAGCGCGACAGCGTCGCCGCCGTGATCATCGCAGTGATCTTCGCAGGGGCACGGCAACACGAGGGCCAGCGCTGCAAGGAGCGCCGCCATCGACCGCAGCGTTGTCTTTGCGATACCGGGCATTCAACCTCGGGAGGCTTCCACTGCAACCATCATCGTCTCGAAGTGATTCTCCGTCAAGGTACGAAATCGATGGGGCATCGAAGGCGGGCCAGGTCCCAACACAGCGCTTTGATGCTGGTCGTCGACGACAAAGCGTGATGTCATCCACCGGCGATCGTGGCCCTGTGTGTCCACCCAGCGAGTCTCTGTGGCTGCGAAGACGACCGGAATGCCCCTGCTTGCGACAGACAACATATCCATTGCGGCTGCAGGTCGTGTGCTCGTGTCGGGGCTGACATTCAGCGTTGAGGGCGGTGAGACGTTGCGACTGTCCGGGCCGTCGGGATGCGGCAAAACCACGCTGCTTCGAGCTCTCGCACAGCTCGTAGATGTACGCGTGGGCGACCTGCGACTCGGTGGTAGTAGCCCCGCCGAGCTTGGGTATCCGACCTGGCGGGCGCGAGTGAGCCTGTTGCAGCAGCAACCGGCGTTCCATGACGAGCCGGTCGCCGATGCGCTGGCTCGTCCCTTTCAGTTCGCGACCCGGGCCGGTCGGAGGTACCTTCCTGACGAAGCGGTCCTGCTCCTGAGGCGCCTGGGGCTTGCGGAATCCGTGCTCGAACAGCACGCGCGCTCTCTTTCCGTCGGCCAGCAGCAGCGGGTCGCTCTGGTGCGTGGCCTCCTCGTGCAACCTGCGGTGCTCCTACTGGACGAGCCGACGAGCGCGCTGGACGACGCGTCGACGACCGCAGTTGTTGAGCTTCTGCAGGAGCGCGCCGCAGGCGGCCTGGCAATCATCGTTGTCACGCACGATCTTCGTCTGAACGCGCTGTGCGACCGCACCCTGGACCTGTCTTTGTTTGCCTGTGCACAGGCGCAGGCGAGATGAACGCGATCCCGTTGACTCCACTGGACCTGGCGCTCGCGGCAGCCCTGGTCCTTGTCGCCGGCGCGGTGAGTGTCGCCCTTCGCCTGACGCTCGAACGAAGTCTGGCTCTGGCGAGTGTGCGGACAGTGGCGCAGCTGCTGCTCGTCGGCTTTGTGCTTGAGTGGGTGTTTGATCTCGACCGCGCGCCGCTGGTTCTCGCCCTCATGGGCGTGATGGTAGTCCTCGCGGGTCGTACGGCGGTGAACCGAAGCGGGCGGCGTTATCCGGGCCTGTACCTGCAATCGATCGCGACGTTGATCATCACCGGACTGTTGACCACATTTGTTGTCACCGGCGCGATTGTCGGCGTCGACCCCTGGTACCGGCCACAATATGTCATCCCGTTGCTGGGCATGATCCTGGGGAACTCGCTGACGGGCATCTCCCTGACGCTGGACCACATTCTCGAGTCGCTGGCCGAAGGGCGCGATGTCATTGAGTGCGATCTCGCGCTGGGTGCGACCCGCTGGGAGGCAGCGCGCGAACCGGTAGCCGCTGCGGTGCGTCGCGGAATGATCCCGATCATCAACGCCATGATGGTTGTCGGCGTGGTCTCGCTGCCGGGGATGATGACCGGGCAGATACTGGCCGGCGCGAACCCGATCGAAGCCGTGAAGTACCAGATCGTTGTTATGTTCATGCTCGCTGCCGCGACCTCGTTGGGGTGCATCGGAGTCGCGATGCTTGCCTTCCGCTCGCTCTTTAACGCGCGCCATCAGTTGCGCGCCGAGCGGATTGTGCGCTCACGGGGCCGCTGAAGGGGCTGCGGGCGGATAGAAGGAACGATACCACTTGCGGACCTTCCAGATGGGCCCGTCCTCTTTGACGAGCAACGGGGTGTCGCGCCAGAGCTTGTTCTCCCAGATCGCGACGTCCTCGAAGTAGCCGTCGCGCGCCGCCGCGACGTGCGCGTCAACAACCGCCTTCGGTAGTGTGACCCCTTCTCCGGCTCTGAGGCTGACACCAAAGCGCAGCAGCAGCCGGTCTTCTTCTATGGGGACATGTGAGTTGATCAGCACCATGTCGTAGGCCCAGGCGAGTCGCGTCAGCTGTACAGCGGGACCGTGATACGTGGCTGTGGATCGCACGGGGATGGGTTCGTTCTTCAGATTGGCCCCGCGACCGACGGTTTGTTGGATGGCACGTGGCCCATCGATGGTGACCTTGAAGTCATCGATGACGGTGTTGTGAACGACCTTGAAGTGGGCAAAGTCCGCGATGTTTTCGATCACTTCACGCGGCTCCGTGGCGATCTCGATCTCAGCGAACTCCATCGGGGTCCATGCGGAGTCGCTGAGCTCGTTGATGACCGGAACGTCGTAGTGCGGCTCGCTGCCGTTCCGCGAGAACCAGGCCAGAATCATGCCGCTGTGTTCCTGCACCGGGTAGGCGCGCAGGCCGGCCTTCGGTGGTATTCGTTCGGCGTATGGAATCCGCGTACAGCGTCCGTTGGAGCCGAAGCTCCATGCGTGAAAGGGGCAGGTGATCGCGTCGCCGTGTACCGTGCCGCCGTAGCCCAGATGAGCACCGAGATGGGGGCAGAAGGCATCGAGCAGGGCGGGTGTACCGGACTCGCCCCGATAGAGCACATACTCGCGACCGAAGTATCGGAGGGGCATGACACCGGAACCGGCGAGGTCTTTGGACCATGATACCAGGTACCAACCGGTGGCCGCGTTCCACGGACTGCTGGACTGTTTTCTTCCCATGCGCCCAGTGTGACCGGTCGCTGCGCATCGGGGAAATGGGAATTGACTATTCAAGCATTAGCTGGACTTATGATGTTTGATGCCACAGCCGCCTCTGCAGTCACTGAACCTCAACTGCCTCGTCGCCCTCGACGCGCTCCTCGCTGAGCGCAACGTGACGCGGGCTGCGCGTCGCGTTGGAATCACCCAGCCCGCGATGAGCCAGGCGCTCGGGCGACTACGGTCACTCTTCGATGACCCGCTTCTGGCAAGGCAAGGTCGTGGGATGGTGCTGACGCCGCGAGCTCGGACCCTGCGCGAGCCCCTGGCCGCGGCGCTCCTGGCCGTCGAGCGAGTCGTTCATTTGGGAATGGGCTTTGACCCCGAGACCTCGGAGCGGGTGTTTCGCGTCGCACTGACAGACCTGACCTCGGCCCTGATTCTACCGCGGCTGCTCGCACAACTGTCTCAGTTCGCCCCCGGTGTTCGACTCGAGGCGTTGCCCCTGTGGGGGCCGAATCTCGCGGAGCGCCTGCTGTCGGGGCGGATCGATGTGGCGCTCTCGGTGCATGTGTCTGAGGGTGCAGGGCTCGAGAGCGAGATCCTCTTTGAGGACCATTTTGTGTGTTTGCTTCGCGAGGGGCATCCACTGGCCGGTCGGTCGCGGCTCAAGTTGGGCGACTACCCGGACTGGAATCACGTCGCGTACACCCCGCTGGGATTTGTTCCGAGCTCCATGTCCGGGGCGCTTCCGGGATTGAACGCTGTGTCCGCGCTGCAGGCTTCGGTTCCCTACTTTCTCGCCATCCCAGAGCTGGTGCGCCGGACCGATCTCATTGCTACGGTACCTGCCTCACTGATGCGTGCCCCTGTCGACACCGGCGATCTTGTTTGCCTTGATGCGCCGCCCGAATTGCCACGCCTTCGCCTGTCTCAGTGGTGGAACCGCAGGGTCACAGGAGACCCGGCGCATGTGTGGTTTCGAGAACTGATGAGAGCAAACACCGCGTTTCTTCGAAGAGAGGTCCGAGCATGAGACTGAGTCAATTCCTACGCGCCGGCCGTAGCCCCGTTGCGCTGCCGGGCTGGGTTGCAGACCTGATTGAGACCGTCGAGGAGGCATGTGCCTGTGGCGGCTACGTGAGCGACCATGATCGTATGCGCCTGGCGATCGAGCTTTCCGCGGAGAATGTTCGTCGCGGAACCGGCGGGCCCTTCGGCAGCGTCATCGTCGACCTGGACACCGGGGACATCCTTGGCGCCGGCGTCAATCTTGTGGTTCCGTCCTGCGACCCCACTGCTCACGGTGAAGTCAGCGCGATCCGCGTCGGCGCCGCTCTCGTCGACAGCTTCAGCTTCTCTGCGGCCGGCCTGCGTGCGGGCATCTACACCAGCGCCGAACCCTGCGGCATGTGTTGCACCGCCAGCCTGTGGTCGGGCGTCCGCCGCGTCGTCTATGCGGCGACGACCGAGGACGTCGAGGCGATCGGTTTCGATGAGGGTCTCAAGCCCGGCGACTGGCAGGCGGCGATGCAACGTCGCGGCATTGAGGTCGCAGGCCCTCTGTTACGCAAAGAGGCGGTCGCGGTGCTGAGCAGCTACCGGGACTCCGGACAGGTGATTTACAACGGGTAAGTCCTGTCGACAGCGCGACGATAGCTGGGTGCCGGGCGACGGTGGGATCGGGTGAGGGGAAGCCCGACGATGTCGCGGCTGATGCGCCCGTTGCGGCGCCGGCCAATCGTGTATCATCGATAGGGACTTGCGATTCGACGCCTCCGACCGCCGGGCTGTGGTTTCGCCCGCGCTTCGGCGTGTGCGTGCCTCGGCACGCAGGCGTCACTCGCAGCCCTATGATCCGCTGCTGATTCGTCGCTGCGACCCCGGCCCCGGTGGTGCCAACACTACTGCGAGTGCTCCTTCCAGCCTCAGCGCCCAGAAGTCGCGCAGTGGCAGCCAGAGCGGGCCGATCGTGAAGACCTCCCAACCCAGGAGGAGGGTGTAGTCGCCCGGATTGACCGCGACGAGCGGGCAGAAGCCGAGCCCGCCGGGAACGTACCTGGGTTCCCGGCGACGGTGTCATCCAGGTAGTCTCGGCCGCTCCATTTGCCTGGGACGTGGACGCCGACTGCCGAGCGCAGATGGTAGTGGCCGAAGGACTTCAGGGCACCGTCCTTTGTGCGTAGCGGTGTGGCGTTGCCCTGCCGGCCGGTCTGCTCAACGCCTACATTCCACCCGCGTATGACCCCTGCTTCAGGGTCTTTGTGGAAGCTCTTACGGAAGCTCTTACTGAATGTCTTCCATAAGAGCTTGTGTGAGGTTTACGGCAGACTCAAATCGACGCCGAGGTACTGGTTGCCGGCCACCGCCTCAGGGTCGACGGGGTGCGCGCGGTGCAGCAGTTCGCGAAGCTGGTAGTGCTTCATGGCCTGAAGGTCGTCGAAGGTCAGCGGGTGGTCAGTCACGTCGCTTTCGTAGCGGATCGCGCGCGGCTGATCGAAAATCATTCGATTCGCCTTGTGGGGCGGTATGGTGATAGCTAGCGCCCGCCGCTCCCGCCGCATTGACGAAGACTATGACTGACATCGCTCCGGACTCCTTTGATCTGCTCGAGGCTGCAGGCAAGCAGCGGGTTCACCTGATCTCATTGGGCTGCCCGAAGAACCGGGTCGACTCCGAGCTGATGGTGGGGGCACTCAACGGCTCCGGCTGCCGGATGGTCGACGAGCCCGAAGATGCCGACGTGATCGTGGTGAACACCTGCGCGTTTATAGACAGCGCCAAAGAGGAGTCGATCGATACCATCGTAGAGATGGCGCGATTCAAGGAGCTCGGCAGCGCGCAGCGCCTCGTCGTCACCGGCTGCATGTCTCAGCGATACGGCAAAGAGCTGGCGGCAGAGATGCCCGAGGTGGACGTCTTTCTCGGCACCAATGAGTTCAAGCGTATCGCCTCGGCGGTCAGCGGCGAGCTGCCGCAGCGTTCTTACATAACTCCGGGTTCTGCGCTTTACACCTCGGATGAGGCCCGGGTGAACTCCATCCGCGGCGGCAGCGCGTACCTGAAGATTGCTGAGGGCTGCAACCGCACCTGCTCCTTCTGCATCATCCCGAAAATCCGCGGCAAGCAGGTGTCCCGCAGCCGAGCTGACCTTGTTCGCGAAGCCGCGCTCCTGGGCGCCTCCGGCGTGAAGGAGATCAGCCTGATCGCGCAGGACCTGACCAGTTACGGCGTCGATCTCGGCGAGAAGCACGGCCTGGAGTCGCTGCTGGATGAATTGCAGACGGTGAATGGAATCGAGTGGATTCGCCTGCACTACGCCTACCCCTGGGGTTTCACCGACAGGCTGCTACAGATCGTCAAAGACTCCGATCGCGTGCTGCCCTACATGGACATGCCCCTGCAGCACATCTCGGACCGCATGCTGCGCTCGATGCGTCGGGCGGTCCGCGCGAAAGACCAGCGCGCCCTGATCGCGAAGCTGCGCGAGGTTCCTGAGATGGTGCTGCGTACGACCTTCATCGCCGGATACCCCGGAGAGAGCGAGTCCGAGCACGAAGAGCTGTGTGATTGGTTGGATGAGGTGCAGTTCGACCACGTCGGCGTGTTCGCATACAGCCGCGAAGAGAACACCCTCGCCGCCGAGCTCGAGGGCCAGCTCCCAGTGGAGCTGGCCGAGGCGCGCCGCGACGCGTTGATGGAGCGTCAGTCGGGCATCTCCAGGCGTCGCAATGAGGCTCGCATCGGCAGCCGTTTGCGCGTGCTCGTCGATGGCGTCAGCGCTGAGCATGAGTACGTGCTCGAAGGGCGGCACTACGGGCAGGCGTTGGACGTCGACGGGGTGACATACCTCTCCTTTGAAGACGGTGTCCCCGCGGCGCTGCCGGGCGAGATGGTCACCGTCGAGATTGAAGATGCGACGGAGTACGACCTTGTCGGCGCCGTTGTTGGGGATTGAATGTCGCAATCTGAGTCGCCGGAAGCGATACAACTGACAGTCGAACGGTTGGCCCATGGTGGGGATGCGATCGCGCATCTGCCGGACGGACGTATTGTGTTTGTTGACGCCGGGATTCCCGGTGACGTGGTCGAAGTTGAGCTCGTGCAGTCGCGCAAAAAGTTTGCCCGCGCCCGCATGCTGCGTCGAATCAGCGCCGCCGCCGACGCAGCGGAGTCCGGTTGTGTGCATTCGGAGCGCTGCGGAGGCTGTCGTTTTCAACGTCTCAGCTACGAAGATGAGCTGACGAGCAAGACCGCAGCAGCGGCAGAGGCGATGACACGCATCGCACGCGGCGTGGAGCTGCCTGCGGCGCGGGTCGTCGCTGCGGTCGCGAGCTCGGGGGTACGCGACCGGGCCCGCTTCGGTTGCGGGGACGCCTCACCTGGGTTTCGAGAGCGAGGCTCCAGCCGTGTGGTCGCGATTGATGCGTGCCCGATGCTGTCGAACGGCCTGCGAGATGCAGGCGCAGCGCTCGCGGATTTCTGCAACGCGGTGGGTGCGACAGAGTGCTCGGTGGAATGGGACCACCAACGCAGCGGCATCGTGGCGTTGGTTCATGTGAAGCGTATCGACCCGGAACGAGCCCGACGAGCGGTCCATCTTTTGCCCACGACCGCATTGGATATCGTGCTCGCGGACCGACTGCAGCGTTTCGTTCTTCGCGGAACCGGAGTCGTACACCGCCTCATGTTGGACGCACCGGAGATTGTCGCGAAGTGTGCGGCGGGAAGTTTCGCGCAGAGTGGCGCACGCAACGCCGAGACGCTGATCGCAGAAGTCGTACGCCTGGCCGAAGTTGAGCCGGGACAGCGGCTGCTGGAGCTCTTCGCCGGCTCAGGCGCCCTGAGCTTCCCCCTCGCACGGGCGGGCGCATGGGTGCATGCTGTTGAGGGAGAAGGTGCGGCGGTAGGCGCCGCGATGAAGGCGCTCGCGTCGACCGAATCCCTGCCGGCCGGCGGACTGACCTTCACCGGCGCGGACCTCAGCGAGGGCCTTCCGCAGGAGCTGCGCCGTCATTCGGGGGCACCTGCGAATGCGCCGGTCGCGGGCGAAGGTTTTGACACATTGGTGTGCGATCCGCCCCGCAGCGGTTTGAGTCGCGGTCTCATCGATGACATCTGTGCGCTTGAGGTGCGTCGGCTGATTTACGTGTCCTGTGATCCCGGAACCCAGGCACGTGATCTGTCGCTCTTCGCCGCACGCGGGTGGACCGTCCGGGAACACGTGTTTGTCGACATGTTCCCCCGCACCGCGCACATTGAGAGCCTGCTGCTTCTCACTCGCTGAGCGCGCCCGCCGGGGCGTAGAATGAGGCCCCTGCGTGTGTGGTGGGCGTCGTGTCGTGACCCGCCGGTCGGAATTTCGACCACGTCCGGCTGCAGGCTTCAAAAGTGTCGCTCGACGTGCAATACGGGAAAGCGCGGGCGGGAGCTGCAAAGCATGACCAAGCACAAGAGTCAGGACGAACGACGAACACAGATATTGCACGCTGCGATGGAGTGCTTTGTTCGCAACGGCTTCGCGCACACTCGCGTAGATGACATCGCGAAGGAAGCGGGCCTGTCGAAGGGCGGTATCTACTTCCACTTCAAGTCCAAGCGGGAGATCTTTGATGCGCTTCAGCATCAGGAAGTCTCGCGAACGATCAACGCCGTGCGCGAAGTCGATGCCATGGCCGGCTCGGCCTTTGAGAAGATCGCAATGCTGGCGCAGCGACTCGTCGCCGAGTTCGGCAACAATGAGGAGCATCGGAAGTTTCTCATCGTGCTCGCCGAGATGGGCATGCGGCACCCGGAGGTGCGGCAGCAGGTCGTTGAGGCACACGAGAACTACGTCGATCTCATCGGCAGTCAGCTGCAGCGCGGCATTGACAACGGTGAGATTCGCGAGATCAATCCTCGCATGACCGCGCTCGTCCTCAAGATGCTCATCGATGGGATCGAGCAGGCCTTCGCGCTCGGGTACGACCTCGACGTCGAGAATCTGATCATCACCGGGCTCGACATGGTGTTGAACGGCATTCGACCGGTCGAAAAACGCTGATGTTGCGCGTTTTCCTGGTGCCGGTGTCCATCTTCCTGCTGGCCGCCTGTGGCGGCGGTCAGGGTGGCTCTGCGCCTGTGAACTCGACGTCGACGCTCTTCGTGGTCGGAGCGGTGGGCGACTCCTGCGTCGTGGACGGCGACTGCGAGTTGGGAACCTGCGACCGGACGGTCCCCGGGGGCTACTGCACCGCTCAGTGTTCATCCCACGATGACTGCGGAGGCGGCTGGTGTGATGCAGAGCTGGGTAGCTGTTTTGCTCCCTGCGTGGCCCAGCGGCAGTGCCGCTCCGCCGCCTTTCAGTGCTTCGAGGTCGTCGCCGGCGAGCAGGGGGTGTGCTCCTTCGATGTGAACAGCGTGGACCGGAGCGCACCGAATGTCGGCGCGCCGTGCTCTGCCGATATCGAGTGCGTCGCTCCCGCAGGGCTGCAGTCTCACTGCTTCGCCGAGCGTGACCTGGGCGGCAGGTCCACGGGATTCAGCGAGGGCACCTGCACCGCGCTCGGTTGCAGCAGCGACGCCGATTGTGGTGCCGGCGCCGGTTGCGTGTCGAGCGGCGCAGCTGCCATTTGCCTGGCTGCCTGCGGAGCAGACGACGATTGCAGGCGGGGCTACACCTGCGACCTTGACCTGAGCTTGTGTGTCCCTGAGCGTGAGGATGCGCGATGAGAGCGATGCTTCGGCTACTTTCGTCCGCCGCTGTCCTGCCGGCGCTGCTGGCCGCCGCAGCCTGCGCGGTGGAAGGCGAAGAAGAAGAGGACTGTACCGATTCCGAATGCACGGTTGCGCCGGATCCGATCTGCGTTGGCGACATCGCGATCACCTACGCGACACCGGGCACCTGCCAGTTGGACGCGTGCAGCTACGCGGCTACACCGGTGGATTGCGACCAGTCAGGCGAAGTCTGTGTCGACGGAGAATGCCTCGCGCCACCCGACAACTGAACCCGAGCAACGCGTTTCCGAGAAATGCCGGGACCGCTTCGAGTTGTTCACCATGACTCAATCCATCCGACGGCAGACCCGCAGGGTGGCCAGGAACGAGAATCCGGAGATCCGATGAAAGCGAACTCACTCATCCGCATCGCGCTGCCCGCGCTGTTGTTTTCCCTGCTGACCGGCGCGTCCTGCAACCGCGGGGCCAACAATGTGCCGGACGAGTTCGAGACCCAGGGTTCCGCCGGATACGCGATGCCCATGGGCGAGCTTGAGGAGGCCGCGCGCGGCTTCATCCAGCAGATGACACTTGTCGTGGAGTCCACCTCGGACCGACCCGCGGAGACCTACCAGCACATGGAGACCTTCCTTGAGTCCAACCGTCCCGGGTTGGAGGAGAATGCGCGCGCGCTGGAAGCGCAGTTTGCCGCGTTCTCGCCCGCTGAGAAGCGCGCGTGGGAGCTGGCGTTCTCGAACTTCATGAGCGAGGCCTGGGGAGATTGGCGTGCTGTCACGCGCTCGATGGAGGTGGCAGATGCGCAGCTCTGGCGCCGTGTGAGTCGGGTTATCGATGCTTTCGACGGCGAAGAGTAGGCCGCCATCGCCCGAGCTGGTTGCCTCTTACTTCTCCGCCACGAGTGCTCCCGAATCTTCGCTCGTGTTCGATGCAACGCGGCCACGCCACCACACGGCGAGGGGATCCGTGGCGGCCGCTGCGGCGAGCTGCTCGCACGCGGCCGTCCAGTCGTTGTAACTCTCAATCAGCGCAGCGTATCTCGGCGACTGCGAGCGATGAAAGCGTTCCGCGCGCTCAGCAAGCACCTCGTGTCCCAGCAGCGCGAGCCGACGCGTCGCCCCATACCAACCCATGACAGCTTCCGGGGAATCGGCATCCGACTCTTCGAGAAGGCGCAGCTCTGACGCCATCGATTCGGCATGATCTCGAAGCTCGACGACCTCCTCCAGCGAGGCTTCGCGCAGGGGGGCGCAGGAGTCCCGGACCGCTGCCATCCAGGCAACCACGCGCGCTACGTGTTCATTGTGTGCAGCGATGGCGGCGTTCACGCGGGCCATCACGGTCTCGTCGGCGCGTCGCATGCCTGCCGCGGCAGCCAGAGTTGTTTGTTCGCTCGCTGCCGCCGTCGCGACCTGCACCGCGCCTGCAAGGCGGGTGTCGTGGCCCTCAAGGGCGCAGGCCGCAAGGAGTGCGATGCAGAGTCCTGAGGTCACCACCACTGAGCCGATGTGGCGCAGGGGCACGCTCGTCACCGCGCGCTCGGCCGGCGCCGTGCCGTCATGAACTCATCCAGCGGCAACGCGTTGAGTACGCGGTCTTTCGGAACACCGCCGCGCCGCGCCATACCAACGCCGAAGTCCATGTTCTCAAGCATGGCTACGGAATGCGCGTCGGTATTGATCGTGATCCAAACGTCGTGTTCCAGCGCCCGTCGCAGCATGAGGTCATTGAGGTCCAACCTCTCGGGAGCCGCGTTCACTTCAAGGGCAACGCCCATCTCAGCGCAGGCTTCCAGTACGGCGTCGAAGTCGTAATCGAAGGGGTCCCGGGACCCGATCAGACGTCCGGTTGGGTGTCCGATCGCGCTGATGAGGCCGGAGCGAACCGCGCGGACCAGCCGCTCGGTCATCTCGGGCCCCGGCATCGACATCCATTGGTGCACAGAGCCGACAACCCAATCGAGCTGCTCCAACACATCAACGTCCATGTCGATAGAGCCGTCGTCCATGATATCTGCTTCGAGCCCCTTCAGCACGTGCGCGTGTGTGTCCGCATCACGGGCGCTGTTGAACTCGTCGATCGACGCGATCTGCGTGAGAAGTCGCTCCCTGGAAAGCCCGTTTGCGACGTGCAGCGAGCGCGAGTGATCCGTGATTGCAATGTAGCTTCGTCCGAGCCGGGCTGCCGCCGCGGCCATGTCATCGAAGTCAGCGCGACCGTCCGATGCGACCGTATGCATGTGCAGATCGCCCAGAATGTGTGGATTCTCAATCAGGTTCGGAAGGGCGCCGCGCTCGGCGGCGTCAATCTCGCCGCGACCTTCTCGCAGCTCGGGTGGAATCCACTCCAGTCCGACCGCCGCATACACATCCTCTTCGGATTCGCAGGCGACCCGCTCCTCGGTGTCGCCGCCTCCATCTCCGGTCCCGCGCCTGAACACGCCCCATTCGCTGACGCGAAGTCCGCGCTTCATCGCCCTGGCACGCATTTCGACGTTGTGGTCCTTTGAGCCGGTGAAGTGGTGCAGGGTGGCGCCGAACACTTCAGGCGGAACCACGCGCAGGTCGGCAGACAGGCCGCCGATCAGTCGCACGGTGGACTTGGTGTCTCCGGATGCGACGACGGACTCCACCTCGTCCATGGAGCAGAAGGCTTCCATGATGGGGCCGGGCGTGTCCGATGCGACGACGAAATCCAGGTCGCCGACGGTCTCGCGTCGCCGTCGCAGGCTGCCTGCAGCTTCGGCGCGAACGACTCCGTCGAGGCTGCGAAGGGTGTTGAGGATTTGACGAGCACTTCGTCGGGCCCGCCCAAATGGTGTGCGGCCGGCGTAGCTTCGCAGCCGTGTAATCTCGTTGAGAATCTTCTCTTCGGTTCGCGCACCGAAGCCCGGCAGCGTCTGCAACTGACCGGCTCCGGCAGCGGCTTCAAGGGCATCCAGATCGCCGATGCCGAGGTCTTCGTACAGGCGCCGTACCTTCTTCGGACCCAGCCCCTGAACCTTGAGCACATCGATGATTCCGTCGGGCAGGGCGGCGCGCAGCTCGTCGAGTGCGTCGGTCGAACGTCGAACGCGGATTTCTGCGAGGTCTTTCGCGAGGGAAGCACCGATCCCGTCAATCGACGTGACCGAACCGGTATCCAGAAGCTCATCGATGCTCTGCGCGAGGCCTCGAATCGTGCGCGCTGCGCGTTCAACGGCGCGAATACGAAAAGGGTTGGCGCCGGAGACGTGTAGCAGTGCGGCGGTCTCAGCGAGCAGGTCTGCGTATTGTGAGTTTTCCACGCGTTAGAATCGTGCGCCGGCTTGTACGGCCGCCCCTCCGCGCACCGGAACGGGCGCGAAGCTCAGGGAGGTGTCGGACTCCTCATCCTTCCTGCCCGTGAACAGCGTCACGATGAACACTGCGGCGGCTGCGCCGGCGACCCCGAATCCGATGTTGCTTATCAAGGCGCTGCTGCGTGCACGTTTTACGTCGCTCTCAGCGGTCTCCGGACAGATGGAGGCGATGCAGGCGGCTTCGACCTCATCGGCTGCGCTGTTTTCGATGAGACCAAAAGCGGTACCGGCACCAACACCGACGATCGCGGTGGTGATCATTCCGATCTGCAGCCCGCTCAGCCCTCCCCCTCCGGAGTCTGCGCCGCCCTCTGGACCGGTCGGCTGCATTACGAGGCTGTTGCGCCGTTCTTCTTCTCGGCGGCGCTCCTCATCCAGGCGGCGCTGCTCTTCCTCAAGACGGCGGCGCTCTTCTTCCAGGCGGCGTGCCTCTGCGGCCAGTCGTTCCTGTTCGGCGGCTTCGCGCGCGAGTTGTTCATCGCGGCGAATCTCCAGTGCGCGGATTCGCGACGTCAGCTCATCGTGTTCTTCGCTGGGCGCGAGGGCACGATACTGGTTGAGGTGAGTGATGGCCTCATCGAAGTTCCCGAGGCGCTCGTGCGCGTTCGCAATGTTGTACTGAAGCAGAGGCGCCTCGCTGATCGCCCAGGAAGCCTCCCATGCCGTGATGGCGGCGCGGTAGTCGCCTTCTTCGTAGAGCTGTGCGCCGTTGAAGTAGAGTTCCTGTGCACGCTCCGTGTCTGTCTGCTGGGCCGCCGCGGGGAGGGCCCATACGCCGAGTACGAAGACGGAAGCGATGCACTGCGCGATGATGGAGCGCGCGATAATAGAGCGCGCGATGGTGGAGCGCGCGGCGGTTCGTCGTGAAGTCGTCATTGGGACCTTAAACTCGGTGGGCGAGCCGTCCTCGTCGCGAGGCGCTCACTTCTCAAACGGATTACGGATATCTGATCGTGGGGTGGTTCGCTCTGTTCGCGGCGTCTGTACCCGGGCGGGTGCTCCATCCCGTGCCGCGACGTGCGGCGGCTCCTCCTGCGGCGCCTCGCGCCTGACCTGTCGACTCCCCCGTCGACCGCGTTCTGCCCTCGGGGCGGCCTCAAGGGTGACGCGCTGATTCAAGCGGCCGGATTCGTCGAAGGTGAGAGTCTGTGATGTGTAGCCCTCAGCCTGCACTTCGACGCGTAGAGGGCGCTCCTGCGGCACAAACATGTTGGTGATGGGCAGCGCACCGATCACTTCGCCGTCGTGCAGAGCCATCGCTCCGGGCGTCGCCGAGTACAGGGACAGGGAGTGTGCGCCGCGGACAGCGGAGGCCTCGCGCACGGCCGCTGATGCGGTGTCAACGCCGCCTGCGACGTCCGGAGTCCCTGTCTGTGCGACGGGCGGAGTCCCCGCGTAGCGGTTGTCGTCGGACGGTGCACGGTCAGAGGTCGCGACGTTGTTGTTGGCCTCGGCCGGGTTGTCGGTAGTGGTGCCTGAATTCCGGGTCAGGACGAAGGCTGCGATGGCAACGACAGCGATGGCGGCGGCGAGGAGGAGCTTCGTGCGCCGGCTCATGCCGGTTGTTGTGTCGACCAGGTCGACGGTAGGGACGCCACCGGCGACCGTGTCGGCGCTCTGTTCGCCGTTGATAAGTCGCCCGGTGCTGGCTGCGCCGTCAGCGCTTCCGATCTCGAAAGGCTGTGTCTCTGATGCATGGACGGCGGCCGCCACGCTCTCCTGGAACCTCAGAAGCTGGTAGGAATCCGATGTGAATTCCGTGTCCGGAGCAGCCGGCGTCAGATCAATGGCCTCCAGCGAACCGCTGTCGCCTTCGGCTTCGAGCTGGGCGCTGATCGCTTCAATCGCGTTGAGCATGCCCGTTGCGTTGTCGAATCGACCGTCGAGATTCTTCGAGCAGGCCAGTCGGATAACGGCGCCCAGCGGGCCGTTGGTGATCGACTCAGCGAGGGGCACAGGCTCGTCTTTGAGGTGCTGCGCCGCGACGAGAATCGACGAGTCCCCGGTGTAGGGCGGGGTTCCGGCGATCAGCTCCGCCATGACATGGCCGAGCGCGTAGATATCGGAGCGGAGTGAGGGTTCGCCGTTCAGGATTTCCGGCGCAGCGTAGCGCGGTGAACAGAAGAGCATGCCTTCGACGGTGGCGTCGGCTGCGTTGAGTTTGCCTTCTTCTCCCTGGAGCGCTTTGGCGATGCCGAAGTCGAGGACTTTGGCGATTACACGGTTCTCTGCGAGGTCTCGCGAGACGAGGATATTGCTCGGCTTCAGGTCGCGGTGAACGATTCCGAGGCCGTGTGCCTCTTCGAGAGCGCGAAGAATATCGATGGCCACTCGGGCGGTCTGCGCATGGGTGAGCGGACCGTGCCGCTCGATGAGCTCTTTGATGGAGATGCCGTTGACGTACTCCATCACGATGTAGGGAAGGCCCCCATCGCCTACGCCAAAGTCGTATATTTTTACCGTGTTACGGTTCTGGAGACCATACACCGTGACGGCTTCACGCTTGAACCGTCGGATGGTGGCGGCGCTCTCGCAGTGCTCCGGTTTGAGCACCTTGATGGCAAAGCGTGCGGACTCAATGGTCTCATGCCGGCCTCGGAAGACCCAGGCAAAAGAGCCCTCGCCGATCAGCTCTTCGAGCCGATACTTGTCGTTGATTGTCTGTCCGGCTCCCGGACGGTCATCAACGTTCTCTGCGTTGTCTTCGATTGCAACAGGTGTCGCCATCGCGCGCCCCCCGACGACTGCGATCGTCGGCGCGCCGCCCTACACGGCACGCTTTTCAACAGTACCACACAATGTAGTGCGGCGGGAGTCGGCACGCAAACCGCGCAGAAAGTACGACGTTGCGGACTCGATCCTTTTGACCCATTACCCCCTTTGCGCCAGTATCGCCGCGCAGCTTGTAGCCCGAATGGGTCCCTTTGAGGGTAACGTGAGGAAACTGGATTGAGACACACTGCGATTCTCAGCATGGCACTCCTGTGTCTGGCGGCCGCAATCTCCGGATGTGTGGCACCGGAAGTCACCGAATGTACAACGAACGCTCAGTGTCAGGCACGATTCGGTCTGAGCTCCACCTGCAACGAAAGCACCGGATACTGCACTGCCCCGGACGACACCGGCGACGGGCCCTGTGCCGCCATCTATCCGGATGATGCTCCGGCCGACTCATTCGTCATCGGGTCGTTGCTTTCTTTCAAGCTGCAGGCTGCGGAACGCTCGGCGATCAACCTCGCGATCGATCAGATCAACACCCTGAGCGGGGCGGAAGACCCGACCTTCGCGGTCAGACACTGCGACGTAGGCGAAGGGGAGCAGGGCAGGGTCGGCCTTGAGGCCGTCACCGATCTCGCCGGCACCCTCTCGGGCCAGACGCCGCTCATCATTGGCGGCTACACCTCCGCAGAAGCGGAAGCGGCGTGGTCCGGCATGCGGGACGCCGTACTGCTGACGCCGGGAGCGATCGCGGACGCTGTCCTCGCCCTCGACGGTCAGAGTCATACGGATGATTCTCCCGGCGGCATCTTTGCGCTCAGCCTCGGAGAAAAGTGGGAGGCGGGCGGCCTGAGTATCAAGGTGCAACAGGAGCAGAACCGCAATATCGCGGTCATCCGTCGCACGGGTATCGACACCGACAATCTGTACGCCGAGTTTGCCGCGCTTTACGATCCGGTGGCGGGCAACACGGTCACTGAGTTCGAATACAGCTCCCAGGTGGACCGTGATGCGCAGTTCGTGGCGGTCGCGCTTGAGGAGTGGGATGACTTCGACGCCGTCGTGTTCATGGCGCCCGGCCTTGAGGACAATACGGCCTTTCTCCGATCTGCATCGAACTCGCAGCTCTTCAACTTCCAGGCCGCAACCCTGTACCTTACGCACCATGCGTGGTCGTCGCGCCTCGTCCCGGAAGCAGAGTTCCAGACATTCCGCGACATTCTGGTCAACGTCCGGGGCACCCGTCAGGCGCCTACGACGAGCGCGCAGCAGACATTCGAGAGCGCGTTCGGCAACAACTTCTCGCAGAGCGGTGTGAGCGTCTCTGACTCCGCTTTCACAGCCCACGCCTACGACGCAGTTTGGATGGGCGCGGCAGCTGCCGTTTACGCTCTCGCGAACGAAGACGGCGCAGCCGCCGCACTCGCTCGCGGCATGCGACGCCAGGTTGGCGGCGCAGAGAGGGTGACCGTTACCAGCGCCGGGAGCTGGGCTGCGATATCCACAGCAATGCGCGCCGGAAGCTCCATCAACGTCGAAGGGGCATCGGGCCCGCTGGACTTCGACCTCACGACATACGAGCAGACCGGCGATATACAGGTGTGGCGCGTTCAGCTGACAGGCGACGACGCAGGTCGCCCGGACCGCGACGCGGTGTTCCCGGCATGCCAGATCGAAGAGCAGATTCTCTTCGCGCCGCAGTGCGACAACTGATCGCGAGGACTGCACTCCGCCACGGCGCTTCAGCTTGACCTCACGCAAAGCCGTGGATACGCAGCCGCCCCTGCACAGGCCTTTGAATGTGCACTTTCTGCTACACTGACGAAACAGGTCCATAGGAAAGGTGATCATGGTCGACGACGAAGAAATCGGACCCGGTGATGACGATGCAGACGCAGACATCGATATGTCTCCGACGCCGGAGGCCCTGGTCGGCGACGACATCGATGATGCCGAGACTGATGATGAAGAACAGGACATCATCAAGGCGCCCACGCGCACGCGTACGCGGCGGCGTACTGCTGCACGCGGGCCGACGATCGAAGGGATTCCCAAGGCCAAGCTCGAAAAGCCCGAGATGGCCAAGGAGGCCTGGGACAAACTCGCGTCGCGCTTCGCGGACGCAGAGATTGTAGATTACACCGTGACGGTGACCCTCACCGAGAACGACGTCGTTCGGCATCCGAAGTTCGGCATCGGCTTCGTCGTTGAGATCCCCGGCGCCCGAAAGGCCGAGATTCTCTTTGATGACGGTCTGCGCAAGCTGGTCTTCGGGAGATGAGCGCGGCGCTGCGAACGCGCCGGAGCGCTGCGGCACAGAGGCTCGCGGGTCTCGCCACGCTGGCAGCGGTGCTCTTCGCTACGCAGGCCTGTTCCCGAAACTACGAAGAAGATCCGGAAGACCAGGAAGCGATCGTTGATCTGCTCCTGGAGGCCGGTGAACACGCCGAGGCCCTTCGCGTGATTGAGCGCGACGGTCTGGATGCCACCGCGAGCGGACGCCGCCTGAAAGCAGAGGCGCTGATCCTGGGCGGCGACATCCACGGTGCTCTCGACATTCTGCAGGATGAGTCGATCGAAGATCGACAGGTGCTGATCGACGACGCATGTGTCGCCGGCGGGCTGGACGGCGAGACCGCCGCCGGAAACTCTGCCGTGATGACTATTGTCACGCGTTGTCGCGAGATGCTGCCGCCAAACCGGGTCGATCGGGCGGCGCTTGAGCTGCGCGCACTCCTCGGTACGCCGGAATATCGCTGCGATCGTGTCCTGGACTTCATTCGTGGGTCGCTGGATGCCGCAGAACCGGGTCCGGAGACGGACGTCGCCGCTCGAATAGCGAGCGAGACTCTCTCGCAGGGGGCACAGACCGGAAATCCCGACGACGCGGTGTGCCTTCGCGAAGCCTTCGCGCTCACCGGTGATGTCGATCTCGGACGTCAGTACCTCGACTGGATTCTGACAAAGTCGCGTGAGTGGATGACGGCCAGTCCTCAGCGCGCTCGCCGATGTCTCGACGACTTTGACGCCGCTGTCGCGCGCGGAATGCCGGCTCCCGAGGCTGACGATCTGGCGACCATACGCGCTGCTCTGGCAGACGTGGAGCCGGATGCTGCGTCGTGCGTACCCAATCGGGTGCGGTGACAGACCCTCTGGAGGGTGCCGCACGGCGGCGGCTGCAGGTGTTAGAAGCGCAGGACCTCAGGCGCGGCCTTTCGCTCGTGCCGAAGTCACTGCATGATTTCTGCGGCAACGACTACCTTGGGCTGAAACAACACCCTTCACTGCGAGCCGCCGGGTCTGAGCCATGCGCAGAGACCGGAGCGGGCGCTTCGCGCCTCGTCTCGGGGCACTGCCGCTATCATCAGGATCTTGAGACGGCGCTGCGGGATCACTTTCTGGCACCTGCAGCGCTGCTCTTTAACTCGGGCTACCAGGCGAACTGCGGAATTATCCCCGCGCTCACCGGACCCGATGACGCCGTCTTCAGCGACGCCCTGAACCACGCCAGCATCATCGACGGCATTCGCCTCAGCCGCGCGCAACGGCACGTCTATCCACACTCGGATATGTCCGCGCTGTCAGCCTCCCTCAAGAGCTGCAACAGCAGCGGCCTGAAAGTTATCGTAAGCGACGCTGTGTTCAGCATGGACGGCGACCACGCCAGGCTGGCGGATATCGTAGAGCTGGCGCACACGCACGCCGCCGCGGTGGTGCTCGACGAGGCGCACGCGGTCGGTGTTCTAGGCGAAGCCGGTCGCGGGCTCGCGGAATCTCTGGGCCTCAGCGACAGGGTCTCCATTCGTGTCGGGACCTGCGGCAAGGCCCTCGGTTCCTTCGGCGCCTTTGCGCTCTGTGGGGAACAGACCCGAGAACTGCTCCTGAACCGAGCTCGCTCCTTCGTCTACACCACGGCGCTCCCCGCCTCGGTGTGTCGTGTCAGCGCCGCTGCACTGCCGCTTCTGGCGTCAGGAGCACGACAGGAGGCGTTGTGGGAGAACATTCGCTGCCTGCACAGCTGCCTCCAGGAGTACGGGGTTGATCTGGATGAGCCGGCGAGCGCGGTGATTCCGATCGTCGTAGGTGCACCCGCAGCCGCGTTGGAGCTGTCGGCTGCGTTGAGGCGCAGAGGATTCCTGGTCGCCGCGATCCGCCCCCCAACGGTCCCCGAAAACAGCTCGCGCCTGCGGGTAACATTGAGCGCTGCGCACACCGCCGCGGTGGTACGCGAATTCGCAAGCGCACTGGCCGAGAGCCTGCGGGAGTGCGGTGTTACGTTGACGAAGCCTCCAACACTCACATAGCTGGGCGGCGCTTCCTACTCTCTACCGGCAAAGCACCTGTGGCAAAGGCCGCTCCAAAGAAGTCTCCGGCTACGAAACTGCTGGCGAAAAACCGGCGCGCCACCTTCGACTACGAGGTCGTTGAGGAGGTCGAGGCCGGCATCGAGCTCACGGGCAGCGAGGTGAAATCTGTACGGAATGGCGACGTGCAGTTCGCTGATTCGCACGTTGTGTTTCGTAACAACCAGGTCTTTCTGCAGGGGTTGAACATCTCGGAGTATCGCTTCGCCAACGTGCTCAACCACGCGCCGACACGGGAAAGGCGCCTCCTGCTCCATCGTCGCGAGATCGACAGGCTGCGCGGCCGAATTCAGGCCGCCGGACTCACGTTGATTCCCCTCGATATGCACCTGGCAGGCCGCTGGATTAAGGTCAGCCTGGGCCTGTGTCGCGGTAAGAAACAGCACGATAAGCGGCAGTCGATTAAGGCCCGGGATGCCGACCGTGATATTCGCCGGGCACTGCGTGACGGCGAACGCGATTAGCTCGCCACCGGCCGATCGATGCAATATCGGTTGGCCGAGTAGGGCGCGGTGACTATAGTCGAGCTCGGAATCGCCGCGAGGCGAGGTTCTTTGGCAATCAGGGGGTGTATTGGTTTCGACGTGGATGAAGAAACCCATGTTGCGTGCAGAGGTGTCGGTGGCCTCTTAAAAACCGACAATCCATAACTGCAGACAACGCAGACTTCGCGCTCGCCGCTTAAAAACCGGTAAGAGCGCCGTCATCTCTCCGGGCTCCTGCACCGGAGAAGTGTGGCGTAACTTCGCAGGATAGAATCAAGGGAGCTCTCGGCAGGCGCCCGCGAATTCGAAATTAAATTGTCGAGCTTCCGACCGATCCCTGCCTGCGGGGCAGTCGACCGGAATGAATTAATTCGCAGGATACGCACGTAGACGCATGGTTGGATCATTTACGGACGGGAGTTCGACTCTCCCCACCTCCATTGTTTGTTGGGTCGGAGATGTTGGGATTTCGGGGGCTGGTGCTTGTCTTTCGAGCGTGTCGCTTTGTCGGCTGCTTCGCCGTAGCGCTGCTACGGCTGCATCGCCGACGTCGCGACACACTCGAAATCCTGCGCACCCGCTCCCCGAAATCCCAACATCTCCGACCCTTTTTGTACTGACGGGCTTGTGTCGGGCTCGGCTTCGCCTTTGCCGTGGGCTCGGCTTCGCCTTTGCCGTGGGCTCGGCTGCGCCTTTGCCGTGGGCCCGGCTGCGCCTTTGCCGTGGGCTCGGCTGCGCCTTTGCCGTGGGCCCGGCTGCGCCTTTGCCGTGGGCCCGGCTGCGCCTTTGCCGTGGGCTCGGCTGCGCCTTTGCCGTGGGCTCGGCTGCGCCTTTGTCGGAATGTGGGCCGGCGCGTAGTGGTTTGCTCTGAATGCAGCTCCGATTCCTACATGCTGTGCTGTGCGTAGCGTGGCTCGCGTGCGCGTACTCATGTCGTGCATCGCCCGGCCACGCAGGGAACGGCTCGCTCGCGTCGTCACAGGCTGAGCATGGGTCGGTCGTTGCGGCGCGGGATCCCGTGCCGGTCCCCGATGTCGGCGTGTGCGGCGTCAACTATGCGCACAACTATCAGCGTGGCGGAGCTCGAGGCTATGGCTCTGCGACATCTCGGGAATCGCTCGACGAATTGAAAGCCATCGGCGTGCGCTCGGTCGCGCTCACGACCTTTGCTTGGATGCGAAACCTGCGATCCGCCACCGTGCAATGGGATCGCAATCATCCCAACGGAGAATCCTTCGCCCGAGTACGGGCAGACGCGGCCTACGCGCGGAGCATCGGTCTGGACGTAGTCCTGAAGCCTCATATTTGGATCTCAGGGGGTGCGTGGCGCGCTGAGCTTGCGCCCGCCGACGAGCAGGGAGGGTGGGACCGCTTCTTTGAGACCTACAGCGCGTTCATTCTCGCTCACGCTGATCTGGCCGAAGAAATCGGAGCCTCGATGCTCGTGGTTGGACTGGAGCTTCGCTCGTCTGTCGAAGCCCGGCCCGAAGAGTGGAGGCGGCTTATCGCCTCGGTACGAGAACGGTACCGCGGCGCGATTACCTACTCTGCCAACTGGGACGAGGTTGAAAGTGTCCCGTTCTGGGATCACCTCGACGCCGTGTCGGTTCAGAACTTCGCGCCTCTTGCCGCGAGCGCAACTACAGATGCAGCAACCCTCGAGGAGGGCGCCCGACGTTGGCTGGACCGCTGGATCGCCGTCGCCGAGGGATACGACCTGCCGCTCCTGCTCACCGAAGTCGGCTATATGAACCGCGTGGGCACTGTGACCGAGCCACATGTCTGGCCGGAGCGCGTGCCGGACACCGCGAGCCGCCTCGGACTTGAGGAGCAGCAGGCCGCATATCGAGCCGTGATCGCGACTTTTGGCGCGAGCGAGCGTGTACGGGGAATGTGGTGGTGGAAGTGGTTCACCGACCCGGATACGAACGAGGAGGGCCGCGTCGGCTTTTCTCCCCGAAACAAACCCGCGCAGCAGCTGCTGCGTGATGCCTGTGCTCCCTCCAACGCAACAGACCAACTATGACGAAGATATCAAACCACGGCACCGTAGACAGCACGAGAAACAAACAGAGCGGGCCGACATGGAAGCACCTGCTTACGTCGGGGTTTCTGGCTCTGGCCGCGATGGCGACAGGCGCTGGTTGCGGAGGCGGCGCATCGATCGCGCAGTCAACAGCAGCCGCACAGCGTGGCGAGTTTGATGTGGATGAATGCGCGGCGCTGGTTGGCCAGTGCACCATGCTATCCCACCAGGCCGCCCGAGCCGGACGCTTCGACGACGCTGTGCGGTTCGGTCAATCCGGCTGTTACCACTCCTCGGCAGAAGCCTGTGAGGCCGCCCGCGACGTGTATGGCTCAGATGCGGTGGTGTATGTGAATCTCGCTACTGCCACCGAGCGTTCGCTGCAGTTGTGCGACCGCGGAAACGAATGGGCCTGCTTCGACCTCGGCAATATCTATGCCTACGGGCCGCCAACCATTCGCTCGGTACAATCCGCGCTCGGTTACCTTGAACGAGCCTGCGAGGATGGCGTGGCTTCGGCATGCGCCGAAGCTGCAAAACAGCGCCAGGGCCAGGATGCTTCACCGGCCCTGGTCGTCGATCTCATCGAACAGAGCTGCCTCCTCGGGGACCCGGTCGCCTGCACCGACGCGGCGCGGGCCTACTTCGTCGACAATGAGATCCCCGCAGATGCCGGCCGAGCCTGGGAGTACGCGATTCGCGCATGCGACCAGGACAGCAGCGCTGTTGTCCCTGAGGCGTGCTGGATGGCCGGGCTGCTGCGTACAAATGGAGACGGCGTACAGCAGGACCAGCAGGACGGGCGCGGGCTCATGTCGCAGGCCTGCGACGGTGGATGGATCGACGCGTGCTACGAGCTGGGTACAATGCAGCACGGCGGCGTCGGCGGCCGCGTTGATACGCAGGGCGCCGCCGAGAGCTTCACCAGCGCGTGCAGTGGAGTACGGATCGTACCCGCGGCGTGTACGACCCTGGGCATGCTGTATTTCGACGGGACCGGCGTCGCGACGGACGCGGAGAGCGGCGTCGAGTTTCTGCAGCAGGGTTGCGCCAACGGAGACGCTCGCGGCTGCAGTCTGCTGGCGGGGCTCTTTGAGCAGGGTGTGGTTGTCGAGGCGTCCCCGTCTCACGCACTCGCCTACTATGTGCTCGCATGTCAGGCAGGGGGCGCTGACGACTGCTCGACCGCAGGTGCCATGTTCTACGGGGGCACAGGTGCCGAAGCGGACACCAGCCGCGCTATGGATCTCTTCGAGATTGCCTGCCTCAATGGGAGCATGAACGGCTGCTACAATCTTGCGGCGCTATTCGATCGCGGCGACGCGACGCCACCCTACGCGGCGTACACACAGGAGCTGTATCGGCAGGCCTGCGAAGGCGGCTACGAGCGGGCGTGCGAGTTTGTTCGCTAACACGCGGCTGCCCCGCGGCCTGCGTAGCTTCCCGACGAACCAACACCTCCTCGTGTCCTGTGCCGAGTTCTGTTCGTTCAGGTCAACAGAGCGGGAGCACGACGTTGCTCGCGATCGCCGAAGAGTGGTCGCAGCGAACGGAACGCCTGTACCGAGAGGACGGCTTCCGACTGCGCGTCGTCCGGATACTCCTCGGGGGCCGCGCGCTGCACCTTCGGTCGATGCAGCTCAGAGCAGAGCTCGTCCAGCCTGGTCTGGTACGCGCCGAGCGTCCACTCGCCGAAGAATGTTGTGCACCCTTCATAGAGCTGAACGCCGTACTCTTCGGGCGTTGTGGTGTAACCCGCGTAGCCGTTCGCGTACCCGTTGACGACCACGTGTTGAACACCGATATCGGCGAGTCGGGACGCGACCTGTTTGGCCACACGCCGCCCGGCTGTTGTCGTCGGCTCGCCGGGCATCCCAACGATCGCGAGCTCACCGATACGCATGATGTGCACCGGCTGCGAATTCGACACCCAGGGCGACTCGTCGAGGCCACCACTTCGCTTGAGGTGTTTGGTTACTGCGACGGTCTGGTGAATGAAGCCGGGAATCGATGGGTCGCCCTGGGTAGCGATTCCGAATGCCTTGCCATGGCGCCCTCTACCGGTCTCGAGGAATGGTACCTTGTGCCGATGCGGGACCTGCCTGCCGCGGCGCCGCAGGACACTGGCGCGCAGGTCGAGCACTCGGGTCAGAGCTCGATTCAGAAATCGTAGCGGGCGCAGGGGGCCGGGGCCCTCGGCGGTGCCCTCGATGAAGCCGATACCGATCACACCGGAGCCGGCCTGCCGTCCCTCCAGGCCCAGGGCGTACTCCGGGTCGACCGCAAAGCCGGTCATGTGAACGAACCCGAAGCTGTTATCCACCTCCGAACTCAGCCTCTCGGCGTCGCCGGCTCTATCCACCAGACCGCGTGCGTACCTTGCCTGAATCTCTCCGTTGTATCGTGCACTCTTGTCGTCGTCAGCGTACTCGCCGATCATCTTGTAACGTCGCCATGACATCCGAAAATTTGGGGACACATCGCCGGCCGCGCCCTGCGCGAAACCGGCGATGAACCCTTCAGCGCCGTCTCGTGACATGGCCTTCTCAAGGCTCTCTGCGGCCGCGCCCTTGTTATCGCCATGAACCAGCTTGTTCTCGCTGTGAACACTGGTGCAATGCACGGC
This sequence comes from bacterium, assembly GCA_030427825.1. Classification (GTDB taxonomy): domain Bacteria; phylum Myxococcota_A; class Bradymonadia; order REDH01; family REDH01; genus JAUICO01. The sequence goes on from JAUICO010000014.1 coordinate 31,145, forward strand.
AAACCAGGAAAGACACGCAAAGGGCCGCCCGTCAGTGTCACGCATGACAAGTGCCCGCATGCAGCGATCAACGGCCTCATTGCGATGGCCCTGCGAGACATTGTCCGTGTCACGATTCGCGTTATACGCTCGCACAGAACGGTTGAAGGCGACCTGCTCTCCGCTCGGGATCTCGACTGTATCGTAGGTCAGGAGCGTGTCCTGCTTGCGGTCCCAGGCTTCGATAATCGCGTCCGCACAGCCGTTGACGAAGGTGCCGAGAACGGCCGGTGAAAACCCGGGGATCTGCAGATTGTAAAACAGCTCCCAGGTGTATCCACCGGGGGCGCTGTGTGTGTGTGTCGTGGTCAGCATGAAGTTGCCGTGCGCGATCGGCAGCTCCGGGCGCAGGGCGGCGACTCGCTGCAGGATGCCGACTCGAAGCGATCTGGCCGGGAAGGCGATATCAGCAACCACATAAAAAGCCGCTTCGCCGTCGTCGCCGAGAAAAGCAAACGCACGGGCATAGATGGGCAGCGCAACACCGAAGGCGGAGTTCCCCGGCACGCCCCAGCCCAGCAGGCTGACACAGTCATCGAGCGCTGTAATGTCACGCTTTGCAGCACCGCACTTCATCGGCGTTTTCCTCTGTGTTTGGGTGCGTTCATCGTCGCCTCTTCGCGAATCCGCTTCTTCGTCGCCGCCCACGAACAGATGGGGCACGAGCTGAGGTCATGGTAGCGAGCCGGGCAGTGCTCCCGCCCAAAGAAGATGATCTGCAGGTGCAGAGCGTTCCAGCTCGTATCGGCGAACAGTCGCTTCAGGTCCCGCTCCGTTCTCGTTACGCTGGTGCCATCGCTCAAGCCCCAGCGGGCGGCCAGACGATGTATGTGTGTGTCCACCGGAAAGGCCGGGTGTCCGAAAGCCTGCGACATGACGACCGAAGCCGTCTTGTGCCCGACCCCCGGCAACGCTTCGAGTTCTTCAAAAGACTCCGGCACCTGTCCACTGTGTTTGTCCAGCAGGATGCGGCTCAACCCGCGGAGTGCCTTTGACTTCTGCGGTGCGAGACCGATCTGTCGAATCAACTCCCGAATCTGATCGATCTCGAGCTCGGCCATTTCTGCGGGCCCCGGCGCCATGCGAAAGAGGGCCGGCGTAATCTCGTTGACCTTCTTGTCGGTCGTCTGCGCTGACAACACCACCGCGACAAGCAGGGTGAAGGCGTCCGTGTGGTCGAGAGGAATCGGGGTCTCGGGGTAGAGGTCATCAAGGATGCGTTGAATCCTCTCTGCCTTCTCCTTTCGTTTCATCGGCCGGCCTCCGCACCATGTCGTGGAGCCGTAGCCACGCCGACAAACACGGGCTCAGGCTCAAGTCCTACGCCCCAGCGGTCAATCACAGCCTGCTGAATATCCGCACATAGTAACGCGATGTCTGAAGCCGTCGCCCCGCCGCGATTGATCACCGCAAGCGCGTGTTTGGACGAGAGCCCGACGTTGCCCCGTGCGTAGCCCCGTCTGTACCCCGAGTGTTCGATGAGCCACGCCGCGGACAGTTTTGTCCGGCCGTCGCCGGCACCATATTGGGGCAACTCTTCATCAAGCTCGACGCGGACCTTCGCACGGATAGCAGCCGCCACGTCCTGCGCCACGATCGGGTTCGTGAAGAAGGACCCTGCGCTCCGATGGTTGGGGTCTTTCGTGTCGTACACCATTGACTTGCTGCGTCGAATGCCGAGCACCGCGTCGCGTACGGCGAGCGGCGCCGGTGTGTCGTCGCCCTCAAAGAGCTGACGTACCTGGTCGTATTTCAGCGCGCCCGATCCGCCGCGCCGCATCCGGAGCTCAACTTCAAGCACGATAAAGCGGTCCCGCCACCGAGACTTGAATGCGCTGTTGCGGTAGCTGAACTCACAGGACGCCGAAGAGAAATCGCGTACCTCGAATGTTTGTCGGTCGAAGACCCGCACGCGTTCGACGACCTCAGCGACTTCCTGCCCGTAGGCGCCGATGTTCTGAATCGGCGCGGCGCCTACTCGTCCGGGGATGCCGCTGAGGCACTCGATGCCCGCCCATCCTTCGTAGCAGCACCAGGCGACCAGCTCGTCCCACTCAAGCCCGGCGCCGGCGCTGACATACACCCAGTCACCGTCGCGGCGCTGCGTCGCGTCGGCATTTGTGAGCTCAAGCACGACGCCGTCGAAGCCTTCGTCGCCGATCAACACATTGCTGCCACCGCCAAGTACAAGCAATGGCAGCCGGCGCTCGGTCGCAGCGCATACGATGGCCCGCAACGCTGCTTCATTGTCGGCAGCGCACACATACCGCGCCGGGCCGCCGACGCCCAATGTTGTTCTGGGCGCAAGTGCGACGTTCTCACCTGTGAGATGTGGCAGGGGCGTAGCCACGGTCACTTAAACTGATCGATGTTCAGCGCGGCAAATACCGTCATGATGGTCGGCAACATCAGATTTCGCGCGTTGAAGGAACCCGCAGCCAGCAAGACCGCGATGAAGCCGAAGCTGATAGCGGAGTACGCGAAGATTGCGACCTTTCGGCGCATGAAGACACCGATCAGGCACAGGATACTGGCGATCGCCACGCCGATTGTGGCCGGAATCATCCACGCGTCGTACACGCTCGTGTCGAAGGTGGGGCTGATCAACAGCAGAATCTGCAGGAGATTCGCGAAGATCGTGAAACCCGTGAACACAAAGAGCCACATCGGGTTTCGAGGCTCGGCCGCGACGCCGGTTGCTTCGCCCTCACTCGTACCTGCGTTGACCGTTGTGGATTCGCTGTCGCTCATGGATGGAGATACTCGCTACGTGACTCAGCGGCCTCGATGGCCTCACTGACGATCACTTCGTGTTGTGTGGAATCAGCCCAACGCTCTCGGCCTGAGGCTGGCAGTGTATGGAGCGGATCGAAGTACAGGAACCAGCCGGGTTTCACCGAAGGGGCGCTGAACACGCTGACGCCGGTCTCACGTTCGTAATGCTCGAAGGAGTGTATGGCGCGTTTGCCGCCGCCGCCGGGGGCGTCGCATACAAACGTCGGCGTGTTGAAACCGGCCGTCGTACCGCGTACCGTCTTCTCGAGGTGTATGCCGGTCGCAAGTGTGGTTCGCAGGTCCTCGACGCCTTTCACCATGTCGTGCATGTATACGTAGTACGGGTGCACGTTGATGTATGAGAGGCGTTTGACGAGCAGGGTCATCTCGTCGACCGTATCGTTTACACCCTTTATCAACACAGACTGATTCCGTACCGTTATACCCCGTTCCATCAGGCGGTCGGCCGCAAGTCTGGAGTGCTCGGTGATCTCGCGTGCTGTGTTGAAGTGTGTGTGGATGACGACTTCCTTGCCGATGCGCCGGCCCCGCTCGGTGACTTCAGTGATCGCGTCCAGCCAGTCATCGTCTGTGATGACCTTTTGCGGCATGATTGCGATCCCCTTGGTCGCGTATCGAAGCCTTCGGATGTTCGCCATGTCGAGCAGGGTGTGTCCGATCTCCCTGATCCAGTCCGGCCTGAGGTTGTAGGCGTCGCCACCGGAGATTACGATGTCTTCGAGCTCCGGGCGCGAGGCGACATACGCGAAGGCCGCACGCCAACGGTCTTTGTTTGGTCGAAGAGCGACCTTTTCAACGCCCTCCGTGTCCAACCCGATGGCGTAGCTTCGGGTGCAGAAGCGACAGTACACCGGGCAGGTGTCCAGGGGCAGAAAGAGTGCCTTGTCTGCGTAGCGGTGCGTAAGCCCGGGTGTAGGCGCGTCTGCCTGCTCGTGCAGAGAGTCGAAATCGAGCTTGGGGTGGTCGGGCAGCAGCTTTGAAGCGACCGGGATGAACTGTCGTCGAAGGGGGTCGTCCCAGGGGCTGCTCCAGTCGATCAAGCTGAGCACGTAGGGTGAGACACGCACGGACATGGGCGCGAGGCGAAAGCCCCGCTCCACGTCGGCGAAGAACTCGTCGCTGACGACGCCTTCGATGGTGCGCAGCAGCCTCTTCAGGCTCGTAACCGAGTGCTTTGCCTGCCAGCGATGGTCCACAAACGTCGCCGCGTCGACGTCGCTCCAGGCGGGGATCTCGCGCCACCACTCCCCGTCGCGGAGCTCTCGGTGACGCAGGTCCGCGGTGTCAGCGGCCGGTCGTATGGCCGCCGGTACCTGAACTCCCGCGTAGTCCAGTCGCTGCAGATCCATATCCGGTGACGTCATCCCTGTACCCCCGCAAGACGTGGAAACTGCGACAGCTATCGCGCGGCGATTTCGCAGGCAACCCCGATCGCGTCACGTTGCAGCGAATCTGTTGACGCGTTCTGCGAGCTCACGGGCCTCAACGATATTGTCTTCGATGGAGCAGTAGGTCCACCCGCCGTAGCGTCCAATCGAGTAGATTCCACGCGTAGCCAACGACGCACGAAGCTCAGCCACCAGGGCCAGGCTCTCGGTCGTGATGTGGACGTAGGCCGGATCCAACACAACGTTGTGCTCTGCCACCAGCGCATGATCGCCGATGACGCCGTTCGCCTTCAGGTCCTCAAGTACCCGCGCGCGCCACCCATCGACATCAACCTCTGCGTCCGATGGGAGCCCGATCTCGACATACAGGCTGAGTCGGTCTGTGCCGAAGATATTGTCGTAGAAGCCGACGCGATAGAAGCTGGTCGCGGGGTCTGGGAAGTACACCCAGTGCACGTCGGGCCAGCCCTTGCGGTCGAAGCCGAGATTGAAGACAAGGACCTTGTTTGAACGCAGGGTTCCGGCCGGCGCGGAATCACCCACCATACGTATCAGCTGATCGAAAGGCGCACTCGACACCAGTGTAGTGAAGCTGATTTCGCGCTTGTTTGTTTTCGCCGTCTTCGTCTTCGGGTCCACGGAGAGCAGCCGTTCTCCGAAGGCAATGTGGGAGTCAGGTACCTCGGACTTCAGCGCGTTGACGTATTGAATGGCGCCGCCGCGCGGGTAGGTGAACGCGGCGTTGTATGAGCTGTTGTCCGGGCGCTTGAAGTTGCGGATGATGTCTTCGAGGTCCGCGTAGGGAAAGAAGCGTCCCATCGCGTCGACATCGAGATCGGTCAGAGGGCAGGCGTAGAGCTTTTCGTTGTATGGGATCAGAAAGCGGTCGGCGATGCCGCGGCCGAATTTCTGGTAGAGCATCTCACCGAAATTGGCGGGTTTCGTGTCCTGAGGATAGTCCTCGTGCTTGAAGAAGAGGCTGTACAGGCAGTCGGCGAAGTCCTCTTTCGGGAGCTGGTGAATGTTCTTCTGAAAGGGAAAGTCGATCAGACCGTCACCGAAGCGGATACGCGAGTCGCGCTGCACGACGCGCACCTCATCGTCCGGCATGCGTTCCAACAGATAGGTCTCGATTTCCTTGCGCTTGAAGTGGAAGAAGTGGCCGCTGTAGTCCCACACGAAGCCGTCCTTCTTGACGGTCTTGCAGTAGCCGCCAATCTCGGTGTCGGCTTCGAGAATCAGATAGTCGCCGGAGGTGAAGTTCGCGTACGCTAATCCACTGACTCCGGCGCCGACGATCAACTGTTCAACGTGTTCCACGCTCGACTCCTTCCGTCGCGCGAGCTTCGAGAGCCCGCCCGCGTCGCTGTAGCAATATGCCGGCTTCGGCGATAGGCCGCAGGACTATGAGTCGTTTCCATACATGGTCTGCCATTCGCCGTCGCCCGCCGGCCGGGGGCGCCGCCCGCGCGTTTTGCCGCCATTGAACAGATCATCCGATACGCCGCCCCTGTTCACGCGCAATTTCGTGCTGCTCTGCGCCGGACAGTTCCTGCAGTCCATCGGGTTCGCGGCGAGCATCATCGCGCCGGTGTATTTCAAGTATCTGGGCGCATCCCGCGCGATGATCGGCGCGGTCCTGGCCGCGAGCGCGGTGGGAGGCCTGCTGTCTCGGCCGCTTGTGGGGCGCTTTCTGGACCGGGTGGGGCGCAAGCCGGTGGTAATGTTCGGCGCGACCGTGGGGTCAGCGGGCGTCCTGCTGCTCAGCTTCACGCACGCCATCGGGCCGCTGCTCTTTGCGTCCATGGCGCTTTTCGGCGTCGGAGTCGGGGCGATGTTTACCGCCTTTTTCACCTTCGCTGCGGACCACATCCCAGAGGAACGACGCACCGAAGGCATCGCTCTCTTCGGCGTCTTCGGCCTGCTGCCCCTCTCTCTCAACGCGGTCATCGCGATCGCCGACATTCAGCCGGCGGAGCTCGCGAGGGTGTTTCCCATCGCCGCCGCCGGCATCGCCGCGTCGATGCTCTGCGTCGCCTTTGTGCCGGAAGTCGGCCGACCCGAACCGGTTGAAGGCCCGGGCTCATTGTCTCGCCTGATGCGGGGCGGCCTCTCTTCGATCTGGGGCGCTACACTGCTTTTCGCCGGTAGCGTCGCCATATTTCTCGCGTTCGCCACCGTCACCGCAGAGGATCGGGGCATCGAAGACGGCGCCTGGGTTTGGGTCGCATACGCTGCCGCTGCCGTCTCTGTCCGCACCGTCGGCGCGCAGATGCCCGACCGACTGGGCCCGGCGCGCCTGGTCTTTCCCTCGCTGCTCGTCTACAGCGCCGGCGCGGCGACAATCGCGATGGCGACGCAACTGAGCCACGTGCTGATCGCCGGCACCCTCTGCGGGATCGGCCACGGCTACTGCTTCCCTGTACTCGCTGCCCTCGTCGCGACCCGCGCCGGAGACGAGCACCGCGGGCGCGCGTTCGCGCTCTACACCGCCCTGTGGGACGTCTCAGTGCTTGCAGTTCGCCCGCTGATGGGCCTGCTGGCCGACATGACGAGTGATCGCACAATGTACCTGAGCGCTGCGATTATTGTCGTCGTCTGCGGTCTCGGGTGGCAGGCCCACGAGACACGGTTTCAGCGAAACAGCGCCCCGTGAGCTCAGGCGACTTCGAGGCACTGCTGCGACGGAGAGAGCAGTTGCTGACCTGGTTCGCCGCACCCGCCGAAACGCCCCGAGCCCGGCTCTTTCGCGCACTCGTCGGCCTTGTGCTCGTGATGCGCCTCAGCCTGCTCCAGGCATCTCAGGGCCAATGGCTCGCCTTCGCTGTCGTCGGTGCCTTCGGTGGGCTCGGCGTGATGGTTCTCGGCGGCAGGCTGTGGTGGTCCCTCTGTGCCGTGGCCCTGTGGGGGCAGCTGCTCTTCTGCGGTGACTGGCTCACCCAAAGCCTGATTCTCGCGCTGATCACCGCCGTCGGCGCGTTCTCGGGTCCTCCTGCCCCCGAAGGCTCAGACGGCGACGCAATGAGGGCTGCCCACCTGCTTGCCGTGCTTACCTACGCTTTTGCGGCCTTTCACAAGCTGAACCGCGACTTCTTTGGAGAGGTGTCCTGCGCAGGTCACGGCTGGGACGCCCTCGCGGAGCTGGTTGGTGGGCTGCCTGCCGTCCAACCTGTCGTGCCCGCAGCGCTCGTCGTCTGCATCGAGGTGCTCATCGCTGTGCTGCTGGCGTTGCGCTCGCGCCTCGCGCTGCCGATCGCGGTGGCCTTTCACCTGCCACTCACGGTTACTCTGGCCCCGACCTTCGTCTTCGCGCTCCTGCCGGCCTACGTCGCCGCATTGCCGTACCGCGAAGGCACGACGACGCGGCGCAGAAGGACCCTTAATGCGGTAGCGATCGGTGTCACCACGGCAACGATCTACACGCTCGCGGCGGTCGCTCCGACCTTCGTCAATATATCGAAGTGCGCGTTCGTAGCGGGTCTTGCGGGGTATCTCTGGCCGGGAATTGACGGTCCCGCCGCCGCCGACGGCTCGGCACCGACCGCCTGCAGCGCCGGCCTGCTGAGCCGGCGTGTCGCTGTGGGTGTGTTCTCGCTGGCGTGCGTCCTGCCCTACATCGGGACGAAGACGCAGCATTCTGCTGCCATGCTCTCGAATCTGAGAGTCGATGAGGGCTGCTGGAACCATTGGGTGATTCCGCAGTCGCTTCGAAGATATGACGGATATGTTCGTATCGAATCGGCGTCGATCGGCGCGCGAAACGAAGAGGCGCGAGGCAACGCAAGGTACGCCCAACTGGAGCGTACGCTGCTCGATGGACTCTGGAGTCCGTACGCACTGCGTCGGATGCGAGAGAACTGGTGCACGGCGGCGACGACGCCGATTCGTATCAGCGCTTCCTGGCGCGGTGAGGCGCTGCAGATCGACGATCTCTGCGCGCCGAGCGCAGAATTGCCGAGGTCCCGCGGCGTGTTCGGGGGGGGCGCAATTTTCCCTCGCGTGCTGCGATATCAGAAGAATGTATCGCGACATTGCCCTCAGCAATGCGTCCATTGACAGACACGGGTGAAGGCGACTTTATCGCGCGCGATCCGGCTATGGGGCCGGCATTTCAGCAGCACCGGCAATGATGGCGGACGACACCGTGGCCATAGTGATCGCGAGCGGTGGCCGGAGCAGCCGTATGGGCGTCGACAAGTCGCAGCTACGGCTTGATGGCGTCAGCCTGCGGTCGCGGTTAATCGCAACGGCCCTTGCGTTCACCGACGACGTAGCCATCGTCGGGGGGGGACGGCGGGACTCCGATGACGACGCCGTCCGATACATCGAAGATGAGTTTGCCGACGGCGGCCCCCTTGTGGCGCTTCACACAGCCCTCGGCGAGACCGGAAAACCCACGGTTTACCTTGCCTGCGACCTGCCTCACATGAACGCCGACTACATTCGCTGGCTCGTCTCCTGCTGGGATCAGCGAGATTGCGAACCGGGGCTTGTGGCCAGGTACGACGGTCGCATGCATCCCCTGGCTTCGATGTACTCACCGACCGCACGGCGGTGCATCGATGAGACCGTCGCCGGTGGTCAACGCAGCTTTCGCGCTTTCTACGAGCAACACCCCTGTGCTGTGGTTGACGTACCCGAGGCGCTCAGCAGGGCCCTCACAAACGTGAACACGCCGGAGGAGTTTCGCGCCGCGACGGGGTGCGAGCCGTGACGCCGCCGACCACACCCCCGACGAGCGGCGCAGCAGGCGAAGGTACACTCCGTGATCGCTGCGGCCGCCCGGTAACCTACCTGCGCATCTCCGTCACAGATCGCTGCAACCTGCGCTGCCGGTATTGCATGCCTGCCGAGGGAGTCGAGCTGCTCGATCGCGACGAGGTTCTGGAGTTCGAGGACATCGTCTTCGCCGTCCAAACAGCGAACGAGCTGGGCATCGAGCGGGTACGGATTACCGGTGGCGAGCCGCTGTTGCGCCGTAGCGTCGATCAACTGATCGCCATGCTGCGCAGTGAAACGGACACGCGCGAGATCGCGATGACAACGAATGCGTTGCTCATGAAGAACTACGCGGAGGCCCTTGCGAAGGCAGGTCTGGACCGGATCAACGTGTCCATCGATTCCCTGCGCCCCGACGTGTTTGATCAGCTCACCCGCCGTCCGCTCTTCGAGCAGACGATGCGTGGTGTAGCCCATGCAGAGGATGCGGGATTCGGTCCAATTAAAGTGAACACAGTGTTGATCAAAGGATACAACGACGACGAGGTTGATGCCTGGGTACGCATGTCCATTGAGCGCGACATCGCGGTGCGGTTTCTCGAGCTGATGCCCATCGGCGAAGGCGCGCCGCTGGCCGCTGAAGGGCGCTACGTGAATGTGTCTGATGTGCGCGTAAAGCTCGCTGAAGAGTATGGTCTCGAACGCGTAGATGTCCACGGAAACGGACCGGCCCGCTATTGGCGGGTTCCCGGTGCCAAAGGCGTACTGGGCTTCATCACGCCCATCTCTGAGCGCTACTGCAACACCTGCACCCGCATGCGCCTGACCTCGACCGGCGAGCTCCGCCCCTGCCTGGCCTGGGACGTGCACGTCGGCGTACGGGATGCGATTCGCGGGCGAGACCGTGACGCCCTGCGCGAGGGCTTCACGCGCGCCGCTGAGATCAAGCCCGAGGGACATCACTGGAACGTCGGACAGGTGACTCGAGTGGGAATGTCAACGCTGGGTGGTTGAGCAATGCAGGTCTTCGTCGAATACTACGGCCACCTTCGTCGCGCCGCCGGCTGCTCGGCGGAGAGTTTGGAGGTTGCGACCGCGACTCCAGAGGGGGTGCTGGACGCCGTGTGCGAGAAACACACAACGATAGGCGCCGCTCGGGACTCGATAGCGGTCGCTGTCGGAGATTCGCTGGTTGCTCCGTCCGCAATCATTGATGAAGGAGCGACGGTTGCGCTCCTGCCGCCGGTTGCGGGGGGGTGATGAGCGAAGGAAGCGAACGCTGGGTTACAGAAGATGTGCTCTCGTTGGACGCGTTGCTTCAGGAGACTGAAGACCCCGCATGCGGCGCGTTGGCGGTGTTTGGCGGTGCCGTCCGCAACTACAATGACGGCAGATCGGTCAGCGGAATGCGCTACGAAGCACACACAGCGATGGCGGCGCGTGTGCTTCGTGAAGTCGAAGAGGAGATGTTGGCTCGTTTCGACATTGCGCGGGCACGCATCATACACCGCGTCGGGTCCCTCAAACTGGGCGAGATGAGTGTGTATGTGGTCGTCCGCGCAGGTCACCGGGGCCCCGCCTTTGACGCAGGACGTTGGGGCATCGACGAGCTGAAGCGGCGGGTGCCTGTGTGGAAAGAAGAATTCTACGTAGAAGGCGACTCCGAGTTTGTTCCCGGTGTGCCGTTGAAACAACCGCCGATCGGCGATGAATCGAGCTTCGCAGACAACAACACTACAAAGGAAAGCTGATGCGAGATGTGTCGCCCAAGGTGAGTACCAAACGCAGCGCCGAGTCAACGGCGCTGCTGACAACCTCGGCGCGTGTTCCTGAGCTTCTGGACTTCGCCCTCGCCGACAAAGGCGACGCGCTCGTCATCGCTCGAATCGCCGGTATTCAGGCGGCGAAGAACACGTGGTCGATGATTCCGCTCTGCCATCAGATCCCGATTCTGCACGCAGAGGTGTACTTCGATGTGACCGAGCATTCGATAGGCATCCGAGCGGTCGCGACGACCCTCGCCGAGACAGGGGTCGAGATGGAGACCCTCGCTGCGGCCGGCCTGGCGGCGCTGACGCTCTACGACATTCTGAAGCCTCACGCCGATGATATGAAGATCGGCGAGATCGAGCTGCTGTCAAAGACCGGTGGCAAGAGTGACCTTCGCGGCCTCAAAGAGGACAGGGCGAGAGCCTGTGTGTTCTTTGAAGATGACTTTTCCGACATCGCACAGGCGTGGGGTGAGCGGCTGCAGCCCTGGGCGCAGACAACGACGCAGCCCATCGAGTCCACGCTGAACGAAGGGCAGATCGCACAGAGCTGTGTGGATGCGTGCACGAACAGCGGAGCGACGCACGGCTTTGTGTTTGCGTCGACGGCCACTGCGGCGCACATTGTCAGCGCCTTCGATAGGGGCATTCCGGGGGCCGGTGAGCGGCTGCGCGGTTATCTGGGAAAACGGCAGCGCGCGTCGATGTTTGCCCGTTGCGAGGCCGGTGTGGTCGACGGGCGGTTGTTGGTCGTGATGCCGACGGATTCTGAACTTCTCGACGCCTGCGAAGTGTCGCTGCTGCCGGACCTGTTGATGCCGGAGGGCCTGCTGTGATCAGTGTAGACGAAGCGTTCGCTCGTTATCGCGACCTGATTCGGCCGATGGGGCCGGAGACGGTTGACATTTCGGCGGCCCTTGGGCGCGTGCCGGCTGACGACGTCGTGGCGACGGTGGACCTGCCTCCATTTGACCAGAGCGCAATGGACGGGTTCGCGCTGAATGCGGCGTCAACACGCGGCGCGTTGCCGGACGCGCCGGTGCGAATCCGTCTGCAGGGTACGATCGCTGCGGGGCCTCTCGATGAGGTTCCCCGTATTGAGCCGGGCGCCGCGATGCGGATATTCACCGGTGGGCACCTGCCGCTTGGTGCCGACGCTGCGCTTCGTCGCGAGTGGGCACGGCAGGAGGACGGGTGGATCTTCGTAGACCGTGAGATTGGACCCGGCCACGACGCGCGTCTGCGTGGCAGCGAGCGCACCGCCGGCAGCGTAGTTGCTGAGCGGGGGCAGCGGATCAGCGCGGGCCTTCTGGCGGCTCTGTCGATGGCGGGCGTCGCTGAGCTCACGGTTTCGCGGCGACCTCGTGTTGTTGTGCTGACCACCGGCGACGAGGTGGTAGCGCCCGGGCAGCCACTTGTATCAGGGCAGGTGTATGACGCGAACGCTGCGTGCGTGCGAGCCTGGTTCTCGCAGCGAGGGTACGATGTGCAGCCGCGCCACGTGGCGGATGACCGGGCTCTGCTCACTCAGCTGCTCTCCGCGTCGGTGGACAGCGCCGACCTGGTGATCACCACCGGCGGCGTGTCTGTGGGCGACAAGGACTATGTGTTGGAGTCGTCGAAGGCGGCTGGATTCGAGGAGGTCTTCTGGAAGGTGAAGCAGAAGCCCGGCAAGCCGCTCTACGTAGCGCAGGCGCGTGGCACGGTTTTGTTTGGACTGCCCGGTAACCCGGCAGCCGTATTTGCGAATCTCTGTACGCATGTAGAGCGCGCGTTGGCGCTCATGGCCGGCGAACGCTCGCCGGGGCCGGTGATTCGGCGCGGCGTGATGGCGGCTTCGTTGCGCAATGATGCGGTCCGGGACCGGTGGGTGCGATGTCGCGTGGAAGACGACGAAGAGGGCAGGGCGACCCTGGTGGCTCTCGACGGTCAGGGTTCCGGCATGCTCGGAAACCTCGCGGAGTGCACGGCTCTCGCCTGGATCCGGCCGGCAGCGACCGCCATGGAAGCGGGCACGGTCGTCGAGTGGATCGCCGTCGGCTGAACCGGCTCGCACTCCACGCTGCATCATCGGCGTGCGCGATCCGAGTGCCCCCTCGCCACGTACGGACGCGCCGCAGGACCGGCCGCGAGTGCGAAGTGTGTGTGCCCCGACCGGGCGCGCTATGTTCTGCTTGCCGAGTCTACAGAGCAGGCAAGGACAACGCTGATGTGGGCGAAGGGCAGACCACTCTCAGCCTGCCACGCGACGAAGGCTTCCTGTATCGCCTTCAGTGACCGCTTGCTGGTCGCCGTCCCGTTGATGACACCGGCCTCTGTGAGTGCCTGCTGCACGTCGCCGGTGAGGATGAAGGTGTCACGTCCGACCATGCGCAGTATCCGCGGGCCGGTGGCGCCGCCCAGCCTCGCGCCTTCCTGTTTGAAGTAGCTCCAAAGGCCGATGATGTCGTCTGCAGGCCAGTCCGCGAGGAAGTTTCCCACGCCTCCAAACTCGTCAGAAAGCCGGCAGACGAAGGCCGCGTTCTCGATGGTGGCCCTGATTTTCTGCGGATTGCGGACGATCCGTCTGTCCGTTGCCAGCCCGGCTGCGTCGGACGCTGTGAAAGCGGCTACGATGCGGGGGTCGAACTCCGCGAAGGCGGCTTCGAAGCCCTCCCACTTCGCCGAGATCACCTGCCATCGGAATCCGGCGGAGAACACACACTGTGCCATGGCAGCAAGCAGGCGGTCGTCAGTGAGTGCGCGAAGGTCGTCGACGGGCAGCACCTCAGGCATGCGCTCGTCGAGCGCCTCGGCTCCCTTGCGACGGAGCGCGCGCTCATAGAATGTATGAAAAGGCAGCATTGAGGCTCTGGTCAGGCGGGGAGGGTGAGTGAGAGAGATCACAGAGATCGAGCAGTTTCGCCAGTGGGCTGAAGGTCGGCGGGAGCCGGTCGCAGTCCGTGATCTGGACCTCACGAGCTTCGGTCCGGGCATCTATGAAGGCAAGGTGAACGGATGCCTCTTTCTGGGCTGCGCTCTCGACCCGGAGAGCGCCGGCAGGCTCGTTGCCCGCGGCGCCGTCGTCATTCCGGATGACCACGAGCTTCTTCACTCGGTGCATCGTGCGACGTTGTACAGCCCCGAAGAGGTCTTCGCGGGCTTCGACGAGTCCCAGGAGTACATGCACACCTGGGATGGTCGCGTGTATGGCGAGTACGTGGCCCGAGGCGGCGCAGAGCCGCGATCAATTCGGGTGTCACTCGCTCGGCGTCTGCACGACCACAGCATCACGGAGGCGCTCACTGACTTCGTTAGCGGTCGCAGGGTGGTCGCGATCATGGGCGGGCATGCGATGGAGCGCTCCGACCCGATGTACATGCGCATTGCTCGTGTGGCACGCACGCTTACCCGTCACGGTTACACGATCGCCACCGGCGGCGGTCCCGGCGCCATGGAAGGCGCCCACCTCGGCGCGTGGCTCGCCACCAGTCCGGATGATGACCTGCTGCGCGCGTGTGAGCTGCTTTCGCTGCGGCCTTCGGGCGCCGAACCCGGTCGCGAATATGCGGACCCTGACTGGCTGCACCGAGCGTGGGAGGTTCGGCGACGTTTTCGCCCCTCGGCGGACGATCTTGTGCGGTGTGAGAGTGTTGGAATTCCGACGTGGTTCTATGGTCATGAACCCCCAGCGGCGTTTGCGACGCACATCGCAAAGTATTTCGCGAACGGGATACGCGAAGAAGGCCTGCTTTCGATCGCGCATCACGGTGTTGTGTTTGCACCGGGTGGTGCCGGCACGCTGCAGGAGATCTTTCAGGACGCCGCGCAGAACCGCTACGGCACTACCGGCTACTATTCGCCGATGATTCTGATGGGCCGCGAGTTCTGGTGCGACGAGCTGCCGGCGTGGCCGCTGCTCCGCCAACTGGCCGCCGGTCAGCGCTTCGAGGAGTTGATATTCCTCGAGGATGACGAAGATGAGATCATTCGCCGCGTTGTCGAGTGGGAGAGGGACACCTGGCGGGAATAAGGCCGAGTGCGGCCTCAGGTCGGCGATGCCCGGCCGGGGGACTACTCTGTGAGCTCGAAGGTGGTTGTCGTGTCGTCGAGGTCGTCAAGGTAGAGGACTTCCTCGCGACTCATGATGACCGCGATGCCTGCGTGGTTGCGAAAGCAGGCCCGGTTTGTGTGGATGGTGCCGTCGTTGAAAGTCCCTTCGATACACCAATCGCCGTTCGGCATCCGTGAAGTCGCCTCCGTGTATGGCATACCGTCGTCGCCTGAGACGGTTTCACCAACCTGCGGCGCCGCTTCAATGATCCTCCCGGAGCTGTCCGGCCGGCTGTCCTGTTCCGGAAACGTGTAGGACCAGTGCAGGCCCGTAGCGTCTGCGATGTACACTCCGGAGATCCAGTCCGAGTCGCAGTCATCTTCGCATGCAATGCGAGTTGCGGCGCTGGTTTCGTAGATGCGCGCTTCTTCTACAGCGCAGGTGCAGGTCCAGGTGTCGACTTCGGAGACCACACCGTCTTCGTCCGCATCTTCGTGTTCGACGTCACGGAAACGGTACAGTTGGGAGGCCTGGTAGGTCCACACGCGCCCCTCTTCGAACAGCGGCGCGTAGTGGGCAGGCATCGCAAACATCTCTCCCGTGTCATTGTCGTTACCGGTATCGTCGACTGCCTGAGAGGAAGGCGCAGGGTCCGTGGTCAACGACTCGTCGTCGCTGTCCGGTTTGTTCTGTTTTCCGCCACATGCAGCCAGGAGCAAACAGATGAGGGCAATGTTAGAGTATCTGTACATGTTGCTTCCTGTGCTCGAGTCCGTTCGTTGGATTCGGTAGCGGGCTGCGTCGGCGCAGTACATTGCATGCGGCGGTGATGGCTCACGGCAGGACCTGCGTATCAGTGAAACTTCGAGATGACGTCGTCGGAGAACCGCTTCATCGCGTCAGCTTTCTTCTCGATCGGGTCATTGAATGTGCTTCCGTAGAACATCCACGGCGCGATCAGAACGTCGGTGACGCCGATGTCTTCGAGGCGACGGTAGCCGTCGACGTCGAAGACATCCGTAACAGCGACCTGAATCTCAAAGGGCAGGTGATCGCGGCCATACTTCTTCCGCAGCTCATCAAGCTGGCTGATATAGCCGGGAATATCGCGCTCCTTCACCATGGCTGAGGCCCAGCCGTCGCCGTATTTCGCAGCCCGCCGAAGGCCCGGCCTGGAGTGGCCGCCGATGTAGAATGGGACCGGCTCCGAAGGCGCTGGACACATTCGCAGGGTGCCGAACTGGAAGTGTTCTCCATCGTACGAGACATCTTCTCCGCTCAGAATCAGGCGAAGTATCTCAAGCGCTTCGTTGCCGCGCTTGCCGCGATTCTTATAGTCCGCGCCGCACCACTCGAACTCTTCGGGCAGCCATCCGAGGCCGGCTCCCAGGCCGACGCGGTTGTTCGACAGCACCGAAACGGAGCTCACCTGCTTCGCGACAAGGACAGGGTTGCGGCAGGCGAGCTTCAGAACGTTCGTGTAGAAGCGCACTCGCTCGGTACCTGCGCACATCGCAGCGATGGCGATCCATGGGTCCAGGAATGGGGTCTCGGGTCCCCAGAAGCGGTTGCCGTCACTGGTGTACGGGTACTTCGCTGAGACGGCTTCCGAGTAGAAGAGGGAGTCAGGAACCGCGATGCTGTCCCAGAGCAGCTTGTCGGCGGTCCGGGCAAGGGGGACGTAGTGATCCGGCGGGCTCATCGCGAACGCTGCGGTGAACTTCATTGCGCTTCCCTGTTCTGCAGCCCTCAGGCTTCGGCGGAGCCGCCGCCCCAGAGGAACCCGGGCTCAAGCCCAAGTCTCTTGATGGCGGCGTCCCAAAGGTTTTCGATGGGCGTGTCAAAGACGAGAGCGCGGTCAATTTCAAGGGTGAGCCATGACCCGGTCTTGATCTCGTCACTGAGCTGCTCCGGTGCCCAGCCGGCGTAGCCCAGCACGAGGCGAAAGCGGTTGGGGGCGTCGTCCTGAACCAGCATCTTCAGGGCGTCCATCGTCGCCCCCACACGCATGCTGTCGCCCACGTCGATCACCGGCTCTTCTGTGTCAGGGAGGGCGTCGTGGTCGAAGAGGATCCAGCCTCGTTCCGGAGACACCGGCCCGCCGTAGTGCACCATGCGGGTGCGTGCGATGCTGCCGACCGGAAACCCGATCTGATCTTCGATCTCGCCGAGACTGTAGGGCATCTCGCGGTTGATGATGAAGCCGAGCGCGCCGTCTTCACCGGCTTCTGCGAGCAGGACGACGCTGCGCTCAAATCTGGGGTCCCGCATGTTTGGTGCGGCGATCAGAAATCCCGGTGCGAGGCTCTCAACCATGAGCCAAGAGTACCAGAATTCAGGTGGGGTTCAATCGCTGTCGGCTGCTGCGTTCTTCCCGGCACCGGCCAGCTCAAGCGTCCCAATCGGGATTTCCACAGTATCAGTGACCGAGGTTGTGTAGATCGCCTTGTCGCGGGCCTTGCCGCCCAGGTACCAGATGAAGCAGCCGAGCAGCATGATCAGGATGCTGCCGATCTGACCCGGCGTCATGCCGAGTGCGTTGCGCGGGTCAGCGTGCGCGATGTCCGTCGCTCGCAGGCTGTCCAGAACGAAGCGCATCGGTCCGTAGAAGAAGACGAGCACCGCAGCGTACCAACCGGGACGCAGGTCCTTCTGCTTTCGCGCCCAGAAGTGGAAGAAGATGAGCATCACCAGAGGATAGAGCATCTCCAGAAAGCCCAGATCGAAGCGTTGGATGTAGTCCACGTCAGCGAAGCGTTCAGCGACCTCAGGCGTGTTCAGATGCGGCCACTCGTCTTTGGGAAAACGGACGCTGAGGAAAGAGTCGGTGGCTTTTCCGATGTGGTCGTGCGCGCTTGCGCATCCCGCTCGGCCGAAGATCCAACCGCCGGCCATACCGTACGCGAAAGCATCAAGGTACTTCAGGATGGGGCGATCTTTGCCACCAACCAGCACCAGAAGGGCAGGAATCAGCGTGATCTTCTTAACCCGGAAGAAGATCAAGATTGCGACGAATGCCCCGAGGAACCCGCCGAAGGATGAGATGCCATTCCAGATCAATGCCAGGGACCAGATGCTACCGTTGTTGCAGCGGCCGTTCTCCTGACAGGTCAGCTCTTCGGCGCCGCCGCCCAGCCACGAGGGCAGAAAGTGAGGCCTGTAGTCGGCAGCGTTGATGCACTCCGCAGCGATCGAACAGTCCGCACCGACGATGCGGTCGGGAAAGTAGAAAATGACGCTGACCCAGTGCGCGAACAGGAAGCCGATGATGACCATCCAGATGGCACAGTCGGCCGTCACTCTGGGCGATAGCCCGGTCTCTTCGGCGCGGCGCTGCGCGAGCCAGCTGCCAAAGAGGACAGCAGTCCCCACGAGAAGTCCGAAGACGTGGAGCTGCAACGGTGCGTCCATACCCGGGATGGGCAGCGGAATCGCCTGAGGATGCCAATATGGAATCATGGGGATGCGTCTGTGGGTGGGTGCAGTAGAGCGGTCGTCGGTTCGGGCTACTTAGCGCCGGGGTCGGAGGCATAGCAAGGAATGCGATCGCTGCTGCGGGCATTCCCCCGCGCGGCGACTACGGAAGCGAGGCTTCGGGTCCGCCTACATCTACGATGACAGCGCCTGCATCGGCACCGATGCCCCATGAGGGCGACATCGCAGGTCATGAGCGTCCGGGCGCCACAGACTTCTGGGCGAGGCGGTGTCAGGCGCCGGTGATCGCTTCCAGGCTGTCCAGAAGGGAGGACGCGCCGAAGCGAAGCCGCGACGGCGTGCACCATGCCGCGCCGAGCACGGTCTCGACGAGGGAGAAATACGATGCGGCGGCGCGTGCGTCGCGAATTCCCCCGGAGGGCTTGATGCCGACGACTCGACCTGTCTCGTCGACATAGTGGGCGATCTCGCGGCACATGATCTCTACCGCTTCGGGCGTGGCCGCCGGCTGGGACTTGCCTGTTGAGGTCTTGATGAAGTCAGCGCCTTCCTCCATCGCGATGCGCGAAGCGCGAGCGATTCGCGTCGGGTCCGCCAGCTGTCCGGTCTCGAGGATCACCTTCAGATGGCTGTCGCCGATTGCCGCGCGCACTTCACGGATCTCCTCGCGAACGACCGCCTCGTTGCCCTCGATCATGTGCCCGCGGGATATCACCATGTCGATCTCGGCAGCGCCGGCTTCGGCGGCCCAGGCGGCCTCGGCGATGCGCAGGGTAAGCGGCAGCTGTCCGTCGGGAAAGCCCGTTGCGACCGACGCGAGTTGGATGCCACTGCCCCGCAGCTCTGCGGCGGCAAGAGGCACGAAGCGAGGATATACGCACACTGCGGCTACGGCGGGCCGTGAGTCTGTGGCCCTCGCTCGCGCGCAGAGCGATGCGACTACACGCTCGGTGTCGAGTCCGCTGAGTGTCGTGAGGTCCACGCAGGTTACGAGCCTGCGGGCCAGCTCCGGGGCCGGCTCTGCTGCCGCGCGTGCAGAAGTCAGGTCGCTATCGTCAGGCATCAGCACGCTCCGAGCATCGTTGGCGCCGAGTCCGTGTCGGTCGGCAGGGAGTGGCGGGAAGAGCCGACTAAGGGTGTAGAATTCGGCACGCGATCGCAACAGCGTCGTAGCCGCAGCGACTCCATTGTGCAGCGTCGCGACGCCGGTGTCTTCGAGCCTCGTGTACGTTCGAGCGACGGTCGCCGGGTTGCGAGCGCACAGCCGCCCCGCTACCGGGATCGGCATGACCATGAGGAGCGGAATGGCGTCATTGGGGACTGGAAGCAACGTGCGCCGCGTCGTCATCGCGTCGATTGCGGCGGCGGCGCTCTTCGCCGCATCGTGCGGCGAGGGTACCGGCCCCGCCGCAGATACGCGCATGACTCTAGACGGCCTGCTGCTTGAGGACGCGCGTACCTGCGCGGCGATCTATACCTACCCGCAGGCATTGATCGATGGCCTGAGCACTCAGCTCATCGAAGAGCTGCGCTGCATGGATGACCGGTGGTTGGAGTTCTACGAACCCTGTCAGGAGCCCGGGTGCATCTGGCCTCACGGACCGCAGCCCGTCGCCGCACGTCCCGAAGTCCTACGAGCCCTTGAGGCTGCGGCCGCGGAGAGGAACGACTTTATCTCGATCACAGCGGCCTATCGCGACGTGGCGATGCAGTACTACTCGCGTTGGTACAAAGAGAACTGCAACTCCGATTTTGCGGCGGCGCAGCCCGGTGGATCAAATCACCAGGGGGGCCGCGCGATCGACGTTCGGTACTACGACTATTGGTGGGACACCCTGCTCGATCACGGCTTTGAACATCCGTACAGCAACGATCGGCCGCATTTCGAATTGCTTGAGGATGAACAGTTCCGCGACGAGAGCCTGGCGTTGCGCTCGCTCAGCATCACGGCCTTTCAGCGATTGTGGAATCGCAATCACCCCGACGACACGATTCCAGAGGACGGCGTCTATGGCCCCGCAACCAAGGCCCGACTCGGTGCGTCTCCGGTCGAGGGTTTTGCGATTGGGGCCTGCGCACCGGGCAGCGACGGCGAAGACACCGGAGTATCTGAAGAGGTGGGGCCGGACGCCGGAGATGTCGACGACTTCGACGCCTCAGATGCCTCAGACGCTCCGGACCTGTCTGAAGACGCCGTCGCAGACACGCCGGATGTCATCGATGCTGTGGCTGAAGTCGATGTGTTCGACGCCTCAACAGAGGTGGAGCCCGATTCGGGTGAAACCGACGTCCCGGATGCGCCTGTGGACGCAGTCACCGATACTGATGAGGCTTCGGACATCACCCCCGACAGCGCATATTTTGACGCCGGCGGCACGGATGGCGCGGTCGTACCCGGCACCACCGCGCACCCTCTGCCTCGGGTGAGCGTGGTGCCGCAAAACGACGACGCGCCCCGAGTCGGCGGTTGTTCGACCGCCGGGGGCGCGTTTTCACTGCGGTTCAGCGTGGTTCTGATTGCGCTTCTTGCGCGTCGCCGACGACCCTGATCAGCCGGGTCCGTCGGCAGCTTCTCAGAAGGTTCCCGTCAGCTCGAAGGAGGGCGTAATGCCCATGATGCTGACATCTTCGATCAGGGGCTTGTCGACGCGAAGCTCGAAGAGAGCTCCGAAGTTGTCGGTGATGGTGAAGAGCCCTGCGAGTGCGAACTCAAGTGCGTTGCCTTCACCATCGGCGTAGAGGTTCTCCGTGCCGTCTGTGTAGCGGCTCAGGTAGCTGACTCGTGCGGTCAGGCCGACGCAGTCGCCTACGGGAACGTGGGCCTTCGCCATGAAGCCGAACGAGAGGCTGTCGTCGACGTCACCTGTGAGCATCCCGATGTTGAGCTCTGCGAAGAGCAGGGCCGACCCCAGGTCGTAATTGAAATCTACGTCCGCCATCCACTCGCCGCTGTCGGTATCCGTGAGGGAGCCGAAGGTCGTTGCGACGCCGATGCCACCATTGCTGAGGGCATAATCGAAGCGTCCGCCAAGGTGTACGTTGCCCGCGTCGACGGGCATGTCCCACCCGTTGGCGACCCAGATCTGACCGGTGATATCGCCCGACTGGTAACCGAGGAAGAGGCCGGTGAGGTTCGACGGCGAGGCGAAGTCAAAGAGCAGGTTGTGGCTGTACTGGTACATGTCCGGTGCATCGAGAGCTTCGGCGCCAACCGGAGCGTTTCGCTTACCGAAGATGAGGAAGAATCCTTCCTGTGAGGGCGAAGCGAAGTACTCAATGTACGACTGCTCGACGATGTCGTCGAAGCCCGCCACTCCGGCCTGCGGCATCCAGTTCAGGTCGAGGCGCAGGTTCAGCTGCGGGTGAACGGTGACGTCGAAGTCCAGCTCGACCTGGTCGACGCCCCAGCCGACGACGCTCTCGTCGGGCGCGTCATCGCCTGCGTAGAAGGTTTGCGTGACCGATCCGTCTACGAAGCCGGAGACTTCTACCTGAGGCGGGTCAGCCCATGCCGCCGTGCTGATCAGGCAGGCCGCGGAGAGGAGGGCTGTTGAGGTGAGAATTCGTGCGTGCATTTCTGCTCCTGTGTTGGACGCGAGCGCTACTCGCTAAAGTCGACCGACCGGTTGGCGGGCCGTGTTCGCGTCCATCAGATTGCAGGAGCCATGCCAAAGTGCGAATTTTCCGCATGCACAGCGGTGTGGCCGTCCCCTGCGAAGGATCAGCGTGTCACAGGCGGCAGGGAAGAAACCTACACAAAGGTAGGGTGTCGCTCTGGGGCCTACATCGACGTAGGTACGACTTGCCGTGTCGGACGCTGATGCGTGCCCGACTCACGGCAGCGTGCAGTCCGGGAGTTCGCCGCCGGCTTCCGTACAGTAGTTGAAGGAGGAGCCGGGGATCAGGCAGTCACAACGACGTCCCTCGCCGCAGTCCTCGTCGGTCTCGCAGCGGTACACGCAGAGGATCGGGTTCGAGGGGTCAGGTCCGACCAGACAACGACCATCTGCGCCCGGCAGAATGTCCGGGCAGGTGCCCGAGTCTCCGTCGTCACAGCCCGGCATGCACAGCCCATACCCGGCGATCTGCTCGCAGAACTCGCCGGCCGGGCAGAAGGGACCGGTGCTCGCGCCTCGGGTGCAATCGCCGATGTTGATGTGCGTATCGCAGAAGCCGCCGGTGCGAAGATCCGCCTCTTCGCAGCGCTGCGGGGTCATCGCCACGCCTGCGAAGCGCGCGATCGCGGCGAGCCGCGTGCGACAACCCACGGTGTGCAAATCGTCGCTGTAGGTCCCGATAGCCATCTCTTCGTTCAGCGCTTCCTCGCAGATCTCGCCGCAGGTCACGACGCTGTCGAAGCGTTGGTTGGCGCCGGTGCAGGCCTCCATCATCAGCTCACAGTATTGGCGACAGGTGGGCTCCTCGAGCCCGCAGAAGCCGGCGGACCCCTGAGGTCCGAGACAGGTCCCGGTGGTGCATTCCGTGTCGTCGGCGCAGGGCTGGCCGGGTTCGTTGCACACCGTCAGTCCGTCATCTGCCGTGCCGTTGCAGTCGTTGTCGATGCCGTCGCAGATCTCCGTGAGCCCCGGGTTGCAGTCGCCGGCGCAGCTTCCGGTCGCGTCGCCACAGTCGTAGCGGGGCGGGTTCTCGCGAACGAGGGCCTCGTTGAGGTCGTCGCAGTCCGCGTCGGACGAGACCCGCTCAAGCTCGCGCCCCCAGCTGTCATTGTCCGTGTCCTCCAGGCAGATCTCCTGTCCGTCGCAGTTCTGGTCGATACCGTCGCCGACGATCTCCTCTGCGTCGGGATTGATCAGGTCGTCGGTGTCGTCGCAGTCGCTGGAGTCTGTCGTTCGACCGGCGGGAACCTCCTCGCCCTGGCAGATGACGAGGCGGGTCTCGGGGTCGCCGAAGGTGTCTTCGTCGACATCCAGGAAGGTGTCTGTCTCGGCGCCGTCACAGGGGCGGTTGAGTTGGCACGCGGTCGTGCACTCCGTCTGGCAGGCGTTGTTGCAGTCATCGTACTCGTCCGGGCACTGAATACAGAACTCAGGCTCCACGACATTGCGATCGTAGCTGGTGTCGAAGAGTAGGGTGCAGGCAGCGGCCGTGGCGAAGACAGCGACGCAGACGGCAAGTGCCGCGAGCACTCGTTTCAGGGTGGCGTTCATGGCTCGGTCCGGTGCGTTCGCTTTCACAGGTGCTCGCAGGTGCTTGGATGCAGATTCATTGCGCGGTCGCGCGTGTGCTCAAAGGCTAGTCCGCGCCCCAGTGCGGTTCAAGTTCGCGGCGCTCCCCCGGGCTTCTGTCAGGTATCGAGGCCGGCCTCGGCGATGCGCCGCAGGCTGGTCGCGACGACCTCGATAGCGACTCGGTTCTCGCCACCTTCGGGGATGATCAGGTCTGCGACGCGACGGCACGGCTCTACGTGTAGAAGGTGCATCGGGCGTACCGTCTCGAAGTACTGGCGACGGATGTCGGCGAAGGAGCGACCGCGCTCTTCAAGATCGCGCCGAATTCGTCGGAAGACGCGGACGTCCGGGTCCGTGTCGACAAAGACCTTCACATCGAGCTGCGCGCAGATCTTCGGATCGGAGAGGACAAGAATGCCCTCCACGATCACCACAGGTGCGGGCTCGATGCGCGTCGTCTCGTCGGAGCGGATGTGCTCCGCGAAGTTGTAGACCGGCTTGTCGATTGCTTCGCCGCGGCGAAGGGTCGCGAGGTGCTCGATGAGGAGCTCGTTCTCCAAGCTACGCGGATCATCGAAGTTCACCTTCTGCCGGTCTTCGAAGGACAGGTGGGCGAGGTCACGGTAGTAGGCGTCGTGGTCAACGATGACACAGCGATCCGCGGGCAGCGCACTCTTCAGCGCAGCTGCGACGGTGGTCTTGCCGCTGCCGGTACCGCCGGCGACACCGATGAACACAGGTCTATGCATGGGTCAGTCCTTCGCAGCGCGCAGACTGATGCGCTGAAGGCGAATCAGTGAGGCCAGCGCTTTGGGCATGTTGTTTCGTAGCAGTCCGCGAAACGCACCCACCATGTGGGGGTACTTCTGCGCGTAGGGAAACCAGAAGGGCTCTGTCGGGAGAAAGCCCCGGTCTACCATCAGCGAGCGGGTATGCGAGAAGGACAGCAGGCCTTCGGCGCCGTGGTATCGGCCAAAGCCGCTGTTCTTTACTCCGCCGAAGGGAATCGCCGGATTGCCCACCGAAGCGACGAGGTCATTGACCGACACCTGACCCGCCTCGATCTGCGAGGCCAGAGCCATGCCGCGGCTGATGTCGCGTGTCCAAACCGAGCCGTTCAGGCCGTACTGGTGGTCGTTCGCGAGCTCGATGGCGTGCGCTTCGTCGCGGCAACGGACCACCGGCAGGACCGGTCCGAAGGTCTCTTCTCGGTAGATGTCCATCTCTGCGGTCACGCCGGTGACCAGGGTGGGCGGGTAGTATTGGCCGGGCCCATCAGGGATCTCGCCGCCGCTCAGAATCACTGCGCCGCGTTCGCGCGCGTCCCGCACATGGGCATCGACGACCTCGACCTGGCGGCCGAAGATCATCGGTCCGATGTCGGCGTGCTCGTCCGGAGCCCCCTGACGCACCTTGTCAACCTCAGCCGCGAGCAGGCGCACGAACTCGTCGTGGACTTCGTCCACCACCAGAATCCGCTCCACTGAGACGCACATTTGCCCGCAGTTCACGAGGCCGCCCCACACCGCTGCTTTGGCGGCGCGCTTCAGGTTGGCGTCCGCGCATATGATCATCGCGTCCTTGCCGCCCAGCTCAAGCTCTACCGGAATCGGCTTCGCGGCGGCCGCCGCCATCACACGTCGGCCGGTTGCCACGGATCCGGTGAAGAAGATCTTGTCGACGTCCGCTTCAACGAGCGCAGCGCCTGTGCTGCCGTCTCCCTGAATGACCTGCACGGCGCCAACCGGAATCGAGATGGCGGCGAAGATTTCGCGGATGATCTCGCCGCTGACCGGCGTCACTTCGCTGGGCTTCAAGACCACGGTGTTCCCCGCGATCAACGCCGAGAGCACGGGCACCATCGCGAGCTGAAAGGGGAAGTTCCACGGCGAGATGACGCCGATAACGCCCATCGGGAAGTGCTCGATGTGACTCGACTTACCGGGAAAGAGAATCGGGGTTCGTACGCGCCGTCGTCGAAGAACCCGGTCCGCGTGCTTGATGTAGTAGTCGATGAAGATCGGGACGCTCATCAGCTCTGTCATGAGCGAGTCCACGAGAGGCTTGCCGGTCTCTTCGCTGATGCGGCGCGCGTAGGATTCACCGTTTCTCGCAATCACTGCCTTCATCTCGGCGAGAATCTGCAGTCGGCGTTCGAGGGGCGTGTTCTTCCACGCCGCCGAGGCAGCGCGGGCGCGTGCGACGGCTGCGTTGACTTCGTCGGGCGTCGTGATCTGAAAGGTCGCGATCTCATCGCCGGTGACGGGGTTCGTATTCACGAAGGTTCTCGCGGTGCTGCCGCTCCTCTTCTTCTTTCCTGCGCCTGCTGCGATGGTCATCTCGAGCCTCCGATGGGCCGGTGGTTGTCCGACGGGCCGCCTGTTGTCCTGGAGCGGCGGCGCTTTTGTACTGCCACATAGCCCGCGCGTCACGCGTGGATTCTGTGGCTGTCGCGCGTTGCAGACGTTGCGGCTGTCGCCGACGACGAATACGTGGGACCCGAACGCACGCGCTTGTCGCGCGACGCGGGGAGCCACGACCCTGAGACACGGCACACCGGTTAGCGGTACAGTGACAAGATTGAGCCGAGATGGCCTTGGAGAGATGGAGGTCGGCAACGTCCGCGTCTTTGTCGCAGGCGCCGTCCCCGGTGAAGAGGTGAAGGCGGTCGTCGAGAGCATGGCCCGCAACAAGCGCGTTGCATGGGCGCGCATGTTGGAGCGCCCTGCCGACATCGAGGGTCGGGTGCGGGCACCGTGTCATCACGCCGCTCCCAACCGCGGAAAGTGCGGCGGGTGCCCGTGGATGCACCTGCCCGCACAAACGCAGACCCTGCTCAAGGTTGCGCGAGTGAACGAGGCTCTCTCTGAAGTGCCAGGTGTACAGCCTCTGCACCGCCTGCATCGAGCGCCGGAGACCACCGCGGATATGCTCGCGTACCGCGCGCGGGGAAACTATGTCGTCTTCCGCAGCGGCGGTGATCGCGTCCGGCTCGGGTCCTGGCAGGCCAGAACAAACAAGCCGGTAAAGATGGAAGGCTGTCCGATCGTGCGCCCCGTGATCAACGATGTCGCGGACGCTATCGCAGCCTCAATGACGGCGCAGAAGGTGCCGATTCATCCCGAAAAGTGGGGCGCGCGCTATGTTACGATTCGAGCAAACAGCGAAGGCGCTTCACACGTCGATCTCGTTGTTGGCGACGCGCGTTCTCGCTGGATTTCTGACGTCGCAGAGGCCGCAATGGCCGCCGGGGCCGTCGGAGTCTCGGCGTCGGTCAACAGGGAGTCCGGCAACGCGATTCGCGTGGCGGACTCAAAGGTTGTGGCGGGCGCTGACAACTTCGTGGAGCAGATGGGTGACATCTCGCTGCGCCTCAACGCAGCGACCTTCTTTCAGATTTATCCCGAAGTCGCGACACACATGTATGCGCGTGCTGCAGAGCTCGGTGGCCCCGCAGAGCTTGCCTGGGACCTCTACTGTGGAGTCGGCGGGCTGGGGCTCACCTGGCAGTCCAGATTCGGGGGCGCTCTGTACGGTGTGGAATCGGTCCCCGAGTCCATTCGCCTGGCGAATCTGAACTCCCGGGACAACAACCTACGAGCCCGCTTCGCCGTCGCCGACCTCACCGGCGGCCTGCCGCGGACTCGCGGTGAACCGGATCTCGTGTTTGTAAATCCGCCGCGACGTGGTCTCGACCGCGCTATTCGGTCACAGCTTCAGGAGCTGGGCCCGGAGCGCATTGTCTACATGAGCTGCGATCCGGACTCACTCGGTCGGGACCTCGTGTACCTGTCGCGCGGCGGGTACGGAGTCACTGCCGTCGAGGCGTGGGACATGATGCCGCACACGCAGCACGTCGAGGTCATCGCCTGTCTCGAGCTCAGGAACTGAGCAT
Source organism: bacterium (assembly GCA_030427825.1). GTDB lineage: Bacteria > Myxococcota_A > Bradymonadia > REDH01 > REDH01 > JAUICO01. The sequence goes on from JAUICO010000014.1 coordinate 58,408, forward strand.
CGGCTCGGCCGCGAGGCAGCGCCCGCCTAATTGAGCCAGAAGTGGATCATCGCGAGCAGGGCGCTGCTGTTTGCTCTGCCGACGTTGATGTCGTTGCGATAGGCGATGTTGAGCTGAATGTACTTATACACATTCCACTCAACGCCCGCTTCGATGCGATGACTGTGGTTGTCGATGATGTCCATGTTTGGATCCGTCCACTCGTAGCGAAGCCGCGGGGTCAGGCCCTTGAGGCCCAGGAACTGTATCTCGTGAAGCGCGTGCGCTGCGTGTGTGAGCTCGCCGTCGATCTGGTCCTGGCGATATGCCAACTCACCCAGCCAGATGACCGGGTACAGGTTCAACGACCAGAGTGGTCCGGCCATGAACTCCTCGCGGCCGCCTTCGCCCGACATGAAGTGCAGCGATCCGCCAAGCGTATAGCCGAGCTTGCGGAAGCCGCCCTGTGCGGTGATCCCGTGGCCCTGCGAGAGGCGATCGCCGGGCCACCAGTCAGCGCCCTGTCCCCACACGGCGAGGTTCGCCCATCCGTAGTTTGCACCGAC